>JACRCH010000040.1 GCA_016219115.1 Deltaproteobacteria bacterium | reverse complement strand
GAGGGCTCAAGCAGTACAAAAATCTTGCCGATATGGACTTTAAGGCCGAAAGTTTTTTATATAAACGAACCTGCCTGTTGCGTGCCCTTTGCCGGCAAGAGTTAAGTAGTATTTGAGGCGGTCTTAGAGGTACCCACCGCAGTATAGGAATCCTTACTCTTGTTAAAAAATGCCTGTTATACCGGTATAAGAGGCATGGTGAGCGTGGTTACAGACCACTGCGCAGATATAGAATATACTTAAATATTAATGAGTTATAATGACGCTCATAAGATTGTCTTATGACGGAGGTATTTAAAATTGACTCTCCTGGTATCCTTGGTGATCTTGATCCTGGTGATGGGGATATACCTCTCCAAAAAAAACAAGAAGTACAAAAAGACGGACAAAAAGATCACCAAGGCCGTCGAGTATGGGCAGCATGAGCCGGTATCGATACACCCGCATATCGACACTGCAAAGTGCATTGGGAGCGGCGCGTGCATAAAGGCATGCCCTGAAAAGGACATCATAGGCATATCCGGCGGCAAGGGAAAGCTCATAAACGCCTCGCACTGCGTCGGCCACGGCGCCTGCGCGGCCGCCTGCCCGGTTGGGGCCATCTCTCTTGTCTTCGGCACCGAGACAAGGGGGGTCGATATACCCTGTGTGACGCCAAACTTCGAGACTAACTTAAAAGGTGTCTTTATCATCGGGGAACTCGGCGGTATCGGACTGATAAAGAACGCCATCTCGCAGGGAAAACAGGCGGTGGAGTACATCTACTGCCTCTCCAAGGACGACCGCGCCAAGGGTGCGGACGTCCATGACCTCTGCATCATCGGCGCCGGGCCGGCAGGGTTCGGGGCTTCTCTTGCCGCCATTAAGAACAAGCTTAAGTTCGTCACCATAGACCAGGAAGAGATCGGCGGAACGGTGCTTCAGTACCCTCGCCACAAGATCGTAATGACCTCTCCGGTGGAATTGCCCGGATACGGCAAGGTGAAGCTAAAAGAGACGACCAAGGAAGCGTTACTCGAGCTCTGGTCGGATGTGATAAATAAGACCGGCCTCAAGGTCAAAAGCGGCGAGAAGATGACGGGGCTTAAAAGGGAGCCGGAATGCTTCAGGGTGACTACAACCGGGGGCGAGTACCTCGCTAAACATGTCGTCCTGGCCATAGGCAGACGCGGGACCCCGAGAAAGCTCGGCGTGGACGGGGAGACGCTTCCCAAGGTGGCCTATCGGCTATTGGACCCGGAACAGCACAAGGGGCAGAACCTGCTGGTCGTAGGCGGCGGAGACAGCGCCGTGGAGGCCGCTATGGCGCTGGCCGCTCAGCCAGGCAACAATGTCCTGCTATCCTACAGGGGAGACGCCTTCGCCCGCATAAAGCCCATGAACAAGGCACGCCTCGACGAGGCGGTCGTGAAGAAGTCCCTCAGGGTGGCCCTGAACTCAAATGTGAAAGAGATAACAGAGAAAGCGGTAACGATGGCTTTCGGCGAAGAGATAAAGACCATCCCCAACGACTACATCTACATATTCGCCGGCGGGGAACTGCCCAATGAGTTCCTCAAGACGATAGGCGTACAGATAGAAAAGAAGTTCGGCACCGCGTAACACCCCGCGCTTTTATCACGATAAATCATTATCAGACCTTCCCGTCAGCGTAAATCGCGCGCCACTTCCCTGCCCGTCATCTGTCATGAACGGATAGATCCTCCGTGTAAGATATATACTGTTGGCCTGAAGGATACGGAGGCCGGGTTGGAGTGCTGATTTATGCAGGCAGCGGGAACTGAGGCTGTGTCTGCTCCTCTATCCGTAAGCTCCTCTAAAACCTTAACGATATCCTGGTCATCAGACGGGAGGTGACGGTGTCCTTGCCCTGTTCCCTGTCGAAGGAGAGCGAGAAGGACCACCTCCTCTTTACGTACAGGTAGCCTGATGCGCCGTACGCGAAGATATTGTCGCTGTTGATGTAGCCGTACCAGTTCTGCAGATATGAGGCGTGGAGCACTATTTGCAGCGCCTCCCAGTTCAGCCTGGAGAGCTCTGCATTGTATGTGTTGTGTTTCGAGCCGTATCCGCTGGCGGTGGAGGCGTTCAAGTCCATGGCTACGCCCGAGTCCAGTATGTTGTCGGTATTGAACCCTGCCCTGTAGGAGTTGGAGTTCTGTGAGCCCGGGTCTACGGTTGAGTGCCTGTGCTGGCGCTCAACCCTTCCGTAGACGTTATACCTGCCGTAGATGCGGTAGTTCGCGTTTATGTAGTATGCCTGCTGTCGGCTGTCGTCGACGGCGAACGCCATCGATTTGTAGAACTTTATGGCGCTGAAGCTGTTCACCCCTACCGTGACCCCCGTGTTGAAGTCGGGCCTCCATGATAGCTCCATTATGCCGTTTACGAGCTTGACCTTCTTATTTTCCGGGTTGATGTCCGCCGTGGCGGTGGCGTATACCGAGACCTGCTGCACGGGGTTGTATGATGTCTGTGCGTAGACATACTGACGGTCCACGTCCCCCTTGAAGCCGTTATAAACATAGGCGAGGTTCCCGGAGACGGTTGCGTTCCTGTAGTAGCCGTAGATACCGCCGGCCGTAAAGGTTGAGTTGAAGGCGTCGGTATAGGGGTCGGGTCTGAGGCCGCCGAAGAGCCCTATGCCGGAGTTGACCGATAGCTGATAGACGGCGTTTGCGCCGTCGACACGCTCCACATAAAGCTCCTTCGGCAACAGTCTTCCGGCGGCGAGATAGAAATGCTTCCCGTTGTTCTCAAGGTAGAGCGTGTCTATGCGTTCGTTTTTGGTGGACGATGTGACCGTCTTAGACCCGAGCCTGACCCTGTCCCTGCCGTCAAAATGGAAGGCAAGAGTCCCGGATTCATTGAGCTTCGTGAGGTCGAACCTCACCCTCGTGGTCAGCAGGTGTTGCACATAAGTGTCTGAAGCCTTGTAGTAGGAGTCATCTACCGAGAGAAGCCCGCTCGTGTCCATGGCATGGGCTTTTGGCGCAAATAGTCCGAAAAGAAGGCACAGCGTCATACCGGAGGCTTTTATCAGATATCTCAAGTTGGAGTATCCTTTTAACGTTATCCTCATTTAGTACCGTAAGGGTGGCAGCTCAGACATTGGGCGTTATTCGTCGTCTTGTGCGTGTAATAACCGTTTGCCGTGTGACACTGGTAACAGCCGCCTTTGTTGGTATAAGCTCCGCCCGGGTGGCACGCGTTGCAGTCAGCGGGGTTTGTCCCCCTGTGGTTCAGAGGGAATGTCGTTGTCGGATGCGTGAATGCCCATATCGATGTAGACTTATGGCAAAGCTCGCAAGTCGTCCAGTTGTTAGTGATATGGTCGCCGGGCTTTGCAGGGTTGCTCGGACGGTTAATATGACAGCTTGAACACCCTGAGCTCACCGAGGGATGGACATGCGAAGACCATGTGACGGTGGTCTTGTGGCACATCTCGCAGGTCGTCCCGTAGTTGTAGGTCGTATGGGTCGAGGGCCTCGGCGGGACGCTGTAGCTTAGATGGCAGCTTGAGCACCCGGAGCTTACCGCAACGTGCGTGAACGTCCATGTCGGGTACTTGTGGCAGCTCTCGCAGGTCACCCAGTTGTTAGCGGTGTGGCGCGCGGTCTTAACCGGCGTGCTGTAGTTCATATGACAGGTCGAACATCCTGTCGTGGCGGTCGTATGCTTATGGGCTGACCAGGTGGAGGTCGATGTGTGGCACAGCTCGCAGGTCGTCCCGTAGTTGTAGGTCGTGTGCGTGGCGGGCCGTACCGGAGTGCTGTGGTTGATGTGACAGCTTGAGCAGCCTGTCGTCACGGAAGGATGAGCCGCCGGCAGCCACGCGGAAGTGGACTTGTGGCACATCTCGCAGGTCGTCCCGTAGTTGTAGGTCGTATGGGTCGAGGGCCGTACCGGAGTGCTGTACGTAAGGTGGCAGCCTGAGCAGCCGGAAGTCGCAGCGGCGTGCGTGAATGTCCATGTCGGGTACTTGTGGCAGGTCTCGCAAACGGTCCAGTTGTTGGTCGTGTGCGACGCCGGCCGCGTTGGAGTACTGTAGTTAATGTGACAGGTTGAACAGCCTACCGTGGATGAAGTATGCTTGTGCGCGGACCAACTGACAGTCGAGGTGTGGCAGAGCTCGCAGGTGGTGCCGTAGTTGTAAGTCGTGTGCGACGCCGGTCTCGGCGGCGTGCTGCGGTTAAGATGGCAGTTCGCGCAATTGCCGTTGACGCTCAAGTGCCTGAAAGTCCACGACGTGTCGCTCGTGGAGTGGCACTGCGTGCAGTCCTGGCTGTAGTTGGACGCAGCGTGGTTGGGAGCGGCCCTGTACGCGGCGCCGTGACAGTTGTAGCAGACAGTGGTGGTGTTCCTGTAGACGCGGTTCTTGTGGCACTCCTTGCAGTCGGCACTCCTGTGGCCGCCCGTGAGAGGGTAGGCGGAGTTGCTGTGGAGGAACTGCGCGGCGGCCCATGACATCTGCGTGTGGCACTTCGAACACTCCATGGAGCCGAACTGGTTCAGATGGGTGTCCGTGTGGCACTGCGAGCAGTAACGGCTCGTGCCCTTGTAAGTGCCGGGCGACTTGTGGCAGCTCTGGCAAACGATGTCGTTATGCACGCCCTGAAGCCTAAAACCGGCCCTCTTCCTGTGATCGTACTTCCTCGGCTGCCAGTCGTACTGCGTGTGGCAGGATTCGCACCCTTCCTTAAACTCGCCTTTGTGCTTGTCCTTGTGGCAGTCCGCGCACCTCTCGTCCTTTGTTTTGTAGCTCTTTGTCTTGTGGCACTTGGCGCACTCCGTGTCCCTGTGCTTGCCGATAAGCGGGAAGCGCGTCTGCTGGTTGTGGTTAAGGGTCGTCTTCTTCCAGTCGACCGTGCTGTGACACTTCTGGCAGACCGTGCCGAGCTCCTTCTTGTGCACGTCCTTTTTTTCGTGGCAATTGTAGCAGACGGACGATATCGGCTTGTACTTGCCGCCCTCGTGGCATTTCGAGCACTCGGTCTTCGCGTGTTTGCCGTCAAGGGCGTACTGGCTGTACTCCCTGGCGTTGTGGTTGAAAAACAAGTCCTTCCAGCCGTTAGTCACATGGCAGGTTTCGCAGACCTTCCCCTTGAACTGCCCCTTGTGTTCGTCCTTATGGCAGTCGTCGCACTTCTTGTAGCTCAGGTTTTTGAAGCGGCCGTTGGTGTGGCATTTCTCGCAGGCCACCTTAAGGTGCCTGCCATCGAGCCTGTACCCCTTATATTCGGG
>JACRCH010000028.1 GCA_016219115.1 Deltaproteobacteria bacterium | reverse complement strand
CTTTTCTCGTCGTCCACCGAAAACCTCCTTTTCCTGTAAACTTTGAGCGGTTCACAGCTAAGGAGGTTTTCGTATTTTCCCGCAAATGTCAAACTCTGTGAGTCCCCCGGCAGAGCCGGGGGTTTACCTGTTTTTAATTAAAATTCTCCGCCATAAATGACGGAGAATTTTGATGGTATGGAAGGTCATTTGTATTTGCCAGCCTTGACCCGTCGCTAAAGCGACGGGTCAAGGCTGGCACACCCATTCAACCCTAAGGAAATATTAAAATATTCTTCGACCGTCTACGGAGATACTTGCGTTAGCTGGAAAACCTGCTAACCTCTATATATCGAGTAGTGGACAGAAGGGCCCGACATGAGATATCTCTCTGATAATTAAGTTGGTTAGTATGTATAATAATTTTGAAATACCAATAGTTATAGCGTTCATTTGATATTGTGAATTAAGTATAATCATTAGTGTGTTGAGGGCTGCTTTAACCTTAAAGGAGGTCCGTATGTCCGTTGAGGCGTATGTATTTATCGAGTGCGAGCACGCGAAGTCAAGGGAAGTTATGGCGGCGCTGATGAAGATCGGGGGTGTAAAGGAGGCCAAGATCGTCACCGGCCCATATGACCTGATAGCGCTTGTCGCCGCCTCCAATTTCAAGGTCCTCGGGGATGTCGTGATAAGCAAGATACAGTCGATTAATTACGTAAAACGGACCCTGACCAATGTGATAATCGAGTAGTTCATGGCAATCCGCCTGAATAAGCAATATATACCCTATGTCGCATAATGGATATTATGTCAAATTAGCCGAAGAGTACAGAAGGAGAGTTCTTGGAGTCTTTAGAGGGCCAATAGATAGACCCTCTCACCCCCTCGGGTGTCTCTTTTTGTGGAGGTTCTTGAGTCGTTCGTTCGTGATGTGGGTGTATATCTGGGTAGAGGAGATATCGGCGTGCCCGAGCATAGCCTGGACCATCCTCAGATCCGCTCCTCCCTCAAGGAGGTGTGTGGCGAAGGAATGGCGGATGATGTGCGGCTTTATCTTCTTTTTGTCAACACCGGCCCTCAGGGCGTTTGTCTTTACGATGACCCAGAAGTTCTGCCGGGTCATCCCGCTCCCCCTCCCGGTGACAAAAAGGAACTTGTTATGTTTGCCTTTGAGCAATGACGGTCGCGCCTCCTCCATGTACCTTTTGAGCCAGACCATGGCCGACTCGCCCAGCGGCACAAGCCTCTCCTTGGAGCCTTTGCCGAAGGCCGTCAGATAACCGCCTTGGAGGTTTATATCGTTGAGCCTTAAAGAGACGAGTTCGGAGACCCTCAAGCCCGTTGCGTATAAGGTCTCCAGCATGGCTTTATCCCTAAGCCCGCGAATATGTTCGCTTTTTGGCGCTCCAAGGAGTTTTTCAACCTCTTCAAACGTCAAAAACTCCGGGAGCCTCCGTTGCATCCTCGGTATATCGACGTCAGTGCACGGTGAAGCGGTAATCCTGCCCCTCTTCAGAAGGTACTTATAAAGGCCCCTTAAGGCTATAAGGCCCCTCGTGTATGACCTTACGGCAAGCCCCGCTTCTCGTTCATCCTTGAGAAACCCGGTGATATCTTTTGATGTGGCTGAAAGGAGGTCTATGCCTCTTCCTGTAAGCCAGACGGAGAACTTCGAGAGGTCCCTCCCGTAGGAGAGAGCCGTGTTCTTCGCGAGCCCCCTCTCCACTATTATGTGGTCGAGGAACTCTCTTATGATCTGTGAGCCGATATCCATTTGTCTAACAGGATGCTGCAAAAGCCCTTCACGGACTTTTTCAGCCGGACTCTCCGATGTGAACGGGTGAACGCCGCGGTCCCGCCGCCCTGTATGCGGTCAAGGCGAACTATAAAAATTACAATCACCTTACCGTGAACAATCCCCGTCATTCATGGCGGGGTTCTTCAATTGTGCGGGCCTTCTCCATATCCTTATCCTTTTCGGTCAGGTTCGGTCAGGACATTGTAGACCGTATCTACTATCTCCTTGAGCTTCTCCCTGTAGAATATCTTCTGGCCGAAGATGTCTTTGACATAGAAGATGTCGGCCGCCTCGTCCCCCTTGGTGGAGATCTTGGAGATATATATGTAGAGGCCGAGCTTCGAGAGCGTGCTTGTAATGTCGTAGAGGAGCCCGATCCTGTTCTGCGTGTGGATGTCCAGGACGGTGTAGGCGTCCGAGACATCGTTGTCTATCTGGACAATGGTGCGCACAACAGGCTTGGGCTTGCTGTCCAGTATCGAGGGCTTCCTTTTGCCCACGAGCGAGGCTACTTTTACCTTTCCGGTTATTACGCTGGCAAGGTCGGACTCTATCTTCTTAAGCTTCGTCTCATCGGTTATGTATTCGCCGATGGGGCTGTTGACCTGGAGGGTATCGAGGACTATCCCGTTTTTAAGAGTGTTTATCTGAGCGCCGAGGATGTTCACGGCGTTTGCGGCCATGACCCCGGTTATCATCGAGAAGAGCCCGTGTACGTCATGCGTGCATATGACAAGCTCGGTGTATTCCCTGAACGTATCCTGCCTTACAGTCATAACGTAGGGCCTTCCCGCGAAGTCCTTCAAAATCTTTACGTGGTCGGCTATGAAGTCCGGGCTGGTGGATAAGAAGTACCTCTGCGGCAGCAGCTCAAAGAAGGCGTCTACGGAAGAGCGCTCTATGCCGTCGGATTTCAGGATGCCCGCGACACGCTCCTTTATCCGCTCATACTTGATCTGAGCCTCCTCGACCTCGAAGGTCCCCCTCTCAAGCACAGTGAGGGCCTTGAAGTAAAGCTCCTGAAAAAGCGTGCCCTTCCACTGGTTCCACACATCCGGGCCTACGGCCCTTACGTCCGCGAAGGTAAGGAGGAACAGGAGGTTGAGCCTCTCGATGTCCCCTACCTTTTTTGCGAACTCTATTATGAGCTTCTCGTCGTGGAGGTCCCTGTACTGGGCGGTGTCGGCAAGGAGCAGGTGGTTTTTGACGAGGAACTTAAGAAGGTTCGTGTCGTCCTCCGAGAGGTTCAGCCTCCTGCATATCTCAGGGACCATCGCGGCGCCCGTCTCCGCGTGCCCCTTCCCGTGGGCCTTGCCGATATCGTGGAACAGGACGGCGAGGATCAGTATCTCCGGGTTGGGGATCTCCTCGAAGATGGTCGAGTGGAGCGAGAAGTCCGGCTTGTACTGCCCCCTGAGGCGCTCTATCTCGCGTACGGCGAAGAGCGTGTGGGCGTCCACCGTATAGACATGGTAGAGGTCATGCTGGACCCTGCAGCTTATGTCGGTGAACTCCGGGATGTATTTGCCGAGGAATTTGAGCCTGTGCATCTCAGAGAGGGCCTTGTATACGTTTTTGCCTTTGAGTATCTTGAGAAAGGAGTCCGACGCGTCCCTTGATGTCCTGAACTCGTCTCCGGCCGTCTCCATGTGGTTCAATATCAGGTCGACCGTGCCCTGATTGATCTCCACCTCGAAGGCCTGCGCGTACTCAAACGCCTTCATGGCGACGGACGGGTCTTTGACGAAGGCATCTCTGTCGGCTACGGCGAGGACCCCGCCCGCCACGGAGTAATTTTTATCGATGCGGACCTTTTTTTTCGGCCAGGAAAAAACGACTTTCTCGTCCCTGTGTATCGCCCTCGAGAGTATCAGGTCCGAGAAGTGGTTGATGTTGGAGGCGTGCCTGTAGTACTGCTGCATGAAGGCCTCCACGGCCAGCGCCTTTTCGGTGTTCTTAAAGCCCAGAAGCCCGGTTATCCTCTCCTGGTGGTCGAAGGTCATCTGGTCGGCCTTCCTGTTCGACTCGTAGTGGAGTTCGTTACGCACCCATAGAAGGAAATCGAGTGAGGCCGTAAGCTCCCTGTAGTCCCGTTTAGATATGAGGCCGAGGTTATGCGGGTCGTCGTGCGAATTGTTCTTGGCCTTTATGACCCACATTGCGGTGTGGAAGTCCCTTAACCCCCCTTCGCCCTCTTTCACGTTCGGCTCCAGAATATAGACCGAGCCTCCGAAGCGCTGATGCCTCTGGCGGGTCTCCTCGAGCTTGTCGTTGACGAAGGCCGATGTGCGGGCCTTGTTGAAGAGTTTCCTCTTTACGCCGGTCCTGAGTTTTTCGTAAAGTCTCTCAGAGCCAAGTAAGAACCTCAGGTCCAGTAGCGCCGTCATCGTCTTGAGATCGTCCCTGGCAAGATCGATGGATTCGGCGACCGATCTGATGCTGAAACCGAGGTCGAGCCCCGTGTCCCAGAGGACATAGAGTATCTGCTGCGTGAAGTCCTCTATGGCCGGGGTGAGCTTCTTGTCGTACAGGAGCATGAGGTCGATGTCGGAGCGGATGTTAAGCTCCCCTCTGCCATAGCCGCCCAAAGCGACGAGGGCCGTGTTCTCCGCGCACTTCAGCCCTTCGGACTTGTTGGTGAAAAGGGCCTTCAGTATGTCGTCGATAAGGAGCGTGTAGCTCCGGCAGACCTCCGTGCCGCGCTTCTCCTCGATGTGTTTATGGCGTAGCGCCTTTTCCCCCCTGGAGAGGAACTCCTTTATGACAGGGGTGGCAGCCCTTGCGCCACAGAGCGTATCGAGTATCGTCTTATACATATTCAGGCGCCATTATTATACCGAACCCGTTCCATTGATGTACTCGAGGAGCCCCCTGGAGATACCATCGATTATCTCGTTTAAGTATCTCTCGTCCTGGAGAAGTTTTTCCTCCCTGGGGTTGCTTATGTAGGAGACCTCTACAAGTATGGACGGCATCTTCGTGCCTACGAGGACATAGAAGGGGGCTCCCTTCACGCCGTTACTCCTCGTGTTGAACCTCTCTCTCAGTTTCTTGGCTATCCTTTCCTGAACGACCGTGGCTAGCCTGACAGAGTCGTTTGTCTTGGCGGTCTTTATAAGGTCGTTAAGTATGAACTCAAGGTCGCTGACAGACCTTCTGGACGTGGCGTTCTCCCTTGCTGCCAGCCTCCTGGCCTCCTCGTCGTTGGAGATATTGAGCGTGTAAGTCTCTACTCCGGAGGCGGCCGCCCTTTGGCTGGCGTTGATGTGTATGGAGACGAAGAGGTCGGCGTCCTGGCTGTTGGCTATGGCGGTCCTCTCTTCAAGCGGGATAAAGACGTCGGTATCGCGCGTCATCACTATCTTTGATACGCTCGGGGCAAGCTTCTCGCGGAGCATCTTCGAGAGCTTGAGCGTGACATCCTTTTCCTTCAGCCCGCCCTTGCCGATAGCGCCGGGGTCTTTGCCGCCGTGCCCTGGGTCGATGACGATCTTTCGTACCTTGAGCCCGAGCTGCCGGGTGAGCGTTGGGCTGGCGAGGGCCCCTTTCTTGTCCGGCAAGCTTGCCGGACCTTCGGCGGGCCTTTCAATAACCGCAGCCTTGGTTCCGGTAACGTCGATGATTATCCTGTACGGGTCGCTTAAAGGAAATACCTTGTAGTCCTCGATCGATTCGATGTCGAGGACGACCCTGACGGTATCATTCCTGAACTGGCCGACGCGGGCCTTCTTAAGAAGTCCGTCGTTTATAGAAATGGACTTGTCTATCCCCGATGAGGCCGTTGCGCCGGTGATGTCTATCAAAAGGCGCCTCCAGGGGACGTTTATGGACGGGTCCTTCTTCAGAAGATGCGTCGAGAAGGCGGCCTTTCGGTTCAGGTTTATTACTATCCTTGTGTAGTTCGGGTTGGACCAGTGCTTTATCCCGGTGACCCTGGCGTTCGTGGCGGCAAAGGCGAGGCCCGTCAATGCGAATAGATAGAAGATGACGAAGGCCGGGAGCAACGGGACCAGCCCCTTAAGAAGCGTGACATTTTTGATATTTCCTTCGGGTTGAATTAAGCGCTCGCTATGCATATTCAATTCTCCAGCATCTCCTTCATTTTGTGGAGCGCCGTGAGCGCCTCGAGCGGTGTCATGGAATCAAGCTCCATATGCCTTAACTTTTCGCGTACAGCGTCTTTGTCTCCCAGCAGCGTCATCTGCCGGGCATCAGGGCTTAGTTCCCTTTTAAACGCAAGCCTGGGCAATCCTGAGTCGTTAAGCTCGCCGGTCTCGAGGTTTTTAAGTATTTCCCTGGCCCGGGTGATCACCGGCCCAGGCAGTCCCGCCAGCCTTGCCACCTGTATGCCGTAGCTCCTGCTCGACCCTCCGGGCAAGACCTTCCTTAGAAATATTATCTTATCATCCCATTCCTTTACTGCCATATTATAATTTTTGACCCGTTCCTTTGTCAAGGAAAGCTCCGTAAGCTCGTGGTAATGCGTGGCGAATAAGGTCTTGGCTTTAAGGGCCGGGCGGTCGTGTATGTACTCGACCACCGCCCACGCGATACTGAGCCCGTCGAAGGTCGAGGTGCCCCTGCCTATCTCGTCGAGTATGATGAGGCTTTTACCGGTGGCGTTATTCAGGATATTGGCCGCCTCGTTCATCTCCACCATGAAGGTGGAGTGGCCTCTGGCCAGGTCGTCCGAGGCCCCTACCCTGGTGAAGATCCTGTCGACCACTCCTATCGCGGCCTTTGAGGCCGGGACGAACGACCCGATCTGCGCCAGGAGGACTATGAGGGCGTTCTGCCGCAGGTAGGTCGATTTGCCGGCCATGTTCGGCCCCGTCAGTATTATTATCCCGTTGGAGCCGTTATCAAGGAGAATGTCGTTCGGGACGAAGTCCCTGACCCCGGCCTCTATCACCGGGTGCCGGCCTCCCTCTATCTCGATCGCTTCTTCTTCGTTTACGACAGGCCTCGCGTAGTTCATCCTCTGGGCCACCTCGGCCAGAGACGATAGGGAGTCCAGGGTTGAGAGTATCTCAGCGGTCCTCTGTACCCTCTCCGAGAACCCGGCAAGCGCCTCGACGATGCCTGAGAAGATCAATGCCTCAAGCTCCCTGGCCTTCTCCTCCGCCGTAAGAATCTTTTCTTCCCACTCCTTCAATGCCGGAGTGATGTACCTTTCAGCGTTGGCAAGGGTCTGCTTTCTTATGTAGTCAGCGGGTACGTTTGAAAGGTTCGTCCTTGTCACCTCTATGTAGTAGCCGAAGACCCTGTTGTAGCCGACCTTTAGAGAGTTTATCCCCGTGCGGACGCGCTCGCCGGACTCAAGCCTTGCTATCCAGTCCTTGCCGCCGGAACCTATCGAGCGAAGCTCGTCGAGCGCGGGGTCGTAGCCTTCCTTTATGACCCCTCCGTCTTTGACGGAGTACGCGGGAGAGTCCTGAATCGCCTTGCCGATCATATCGGCGGCTTCTTTCACGGCGTCTGTGGCCGAAGACATCGCCGCTATGAGCGGGGCGCTGAAAAGGTTTACGGCCTTTTTTATCGAGGGTATCTTTTCAAGCGAGGCCTTGAGGGAGACGAGGTCTTTGGGGCTGGCGGCCTTCAGCGATACCCTCACCATGAGCCTCTCCAGGTCATAGACTTCGTTTAAAAGCTCCTGAAGCTCCACCCTGAGCTCCCTTTTCTCTACAAGTTCTTCCACCGCGCTTGCCCGGGCGCTGATCTTTATCACGTCCTTCAGGGGGTGCAGGAGCCACGACTTAAGGCGTCTGGCGCCCATGGCTGTCCTTGTCCTGTCGAGAAGGTCCAGCAAAGTGCCTTCCTTTCCGCCGGTCCTGATGTTCTCGGTTATCTCAAGGTTTCTCCTGGTCGAGTGGTCGATGATGAGGTACTCGCCGGCCGAGTACTGCGTGCACTTCTTTATATGCGTAAGCTCGGCCTTCTGAGTGGACTTTATGTAGTTGAGGAGCGCGCCAGCGGCCTTGACGGCCTCCGTGAGCTCTCCAAGGCCGAAACCCTCAAGGGAAGCGGTGCCGAAGTGTCCGGTGAGCCTCTCGGTGGCGTTATCAAGCTCGAAGTCGTACTTCGGTACTGGCGTGATCTTTTTTACCTGGAGTTCAGCCGCGCTCAGGGCCTCCGCCGCGTTATCCGGGACGATAAGCTCAAGCGGGTGTATCCGTTTGACCTCGTCCTTGAGCTCTTCCACGGCAGGGAACTCGGCTACCCTGAACTCTCCGGTGGATACGTCCATGTAGGCGAAACCCGAGACCCTGGAGCCTACTGAGACGGCGGCGATGAAGTTGTTGGTCTTGGGGTCAAGAAGCTCGTCCTCTATCGTGATACCGGGCGTGATGATCTTTGTGACGGCCCTTCCGATGATCCCCTTCGCGTCGTTCGGGTCTTCTATCTGCTCGCATACGGCCACCTTGAGCCCTTCCTTCACGAGTTTAGCGATGTAGGTGGCGGCGGCGTGGTAAGGGATCCCGCACATGGGGATCTCGCGGTTCTTGTCCCTTGAAGTAAGCGCGATGCCGAGGATGCGCGCGGCGGTCCTGGCGTCCTCGAAGAACATCTCGTAGAAGTCCCCCATCCTGAAAAAGATGATGGCGTCGCTGTTTTCAGCCTTTATGTCAAGGTACTGCCTCATGGCAGGCGTAAGGTTCGTCATCTCAAGACCCGTCCTGAAAAGCCGCACTGTCAGCGTGGCGCACATGGATTATCCCTCGCTGACGGGAACGGACAAAAGAGGTTTGACGCGTTTTTCAGACAATCCAGTTCTGCTGCTCGAAGTCTTCCGAGGGCACATCGAATATCAAAAACCCTTTAACGGGCCAGCGTTCCATGCCCCTGTCGGCCCCGTCGATGCTTATAAAGAGCTTGATCTCACCGCCTTTGACCGCGCCGAGGGTCAGAAGGTCTATCCCCACCTCGACGACGGTGTCTGCGGCTATATCGGCCCTGAAGTCGGTTGTCACCCATTTGTCCTTTACCTTCCCGTAGACAATGGCCTTCGCGTCCTTGCCCTTTACGACGGAGTTGACCCTCAAAGGGACCGGGTGCAGGAAGTTTATCGTGAAGGACCATTGCGTCTCATGCGGTATGAGTTCCTCCAGGTAGTCGAGCCTGAAAAAAAGCGCGTCCCGCGAAAACCCGTACGCAACGGCGACTATAAGCCCCTCTCCCTGAAGCTCCCTGTGCATGGCGGTGCCGAAGAACTGGCGCTCGAGGGCCCCGGCGGCCAGCCACTCGAAGTAGTTCGTAACGGAGCCGTCGATAACAGGGTTGATGTAGGCCTGCGGCGCTACAGGCGGATGAAAGCCCTTTATCTCTGTAGATATCGGGATCTCAAGGGAGTCCGGCGGCTCCATCTCGATGAGGGTGTATATCTTTTTTATATTCCTCCTGAAGAGGTAATCGAAGTGCTCGTCGAGCATCGAGGAGTGGTCGTCGCCGTACCACCAGAACCAGTCGCTCCCCTCGGCGGCGTAAAGCGTCTCCCAGGCCGCCGCTATCGACTTCTTCTTTGACTTGTAGTCGGATGATTTTTTAGCGGACTCCTCGTAGTCCACGAGGGCCGACCTGACTTCCTGTATGTAGTCCCACGCGGCGTTGTCTTCGGCGTGGCCTATCCATATCTTGAAGTTATGGCTGATCCATGAGCCTGGGTATATCCAGTTGAGGGTATCGCGGTCTTTGTTCCTCGTGAGGAACTCACTGACCGTGACCGGGCGGAGCTTCGGGTGGTTCGAGAGTTTTGAGTAAAGCGCCGCGAGAAAGTCGCGCCCGTCGTTCCTGAAATGCTCCCACGCGTTCTCGCCGTCGAGTATTATGTTTACGATGTGGGCCTCGGGGTTCTCCAGCATGCCGTGTATGTGGGCAAGCCTTCTTACCATGTCATCGGCAGCGTGCTCGGCGTCCATCTTGGCGTAGTCGAACCCGATGAGGTCGGAGAGGATGTGGTCCCTGAAGACCGCCGACAAGGTCTTCGCGTCGGTTTCTATCGCGTAAGGCCTGTAGAGGAAGGCGTCATAGCAGTTGCCTGAGGAGTCCCTCCTCACCGGCCTTCTGAGCGTATTGGAGAGTATCTCTTCGTCCGTGGCGAACCACTCTATCCCCTCGCCCGCGAGTATCGGAAGGACCTCCATGCTGACCGAGCCCTCCGAGGGCCAGATCCCTTTGGGGGCGCGGCCGAAGGTCTCTTTGTAAAGGGCCACCCCCCGTCTCATCTGCTCACGGGCGTCTTCCGGGTGGGTGAACCTCTCCCTGGGCAGCGCCACATGCGGCATCGCCTCCTTTGCGCTGAAGCTGTCGCAAAGAAGAGGCATGATGGGGTGGTAGTACGGGGTGGTGGTGACCTCGATGATGCCTTTGTCCTGCATCTCCCTGTACTTGGGGAGTATCATGCCCATGATCTCGACCTGCTTGTCCAGGAGCTTAAGTTTCTCTCCCTCCGTGTAGCCACCCCCCTTGGCGTACAGTGCGCTGAGGAACGCGTCCCCGTCGCGTATCGACGGGTCTATCCAGACGAGGTTGAAGAGCACCTGGATGTCCAGATAGTCCTGCTCGATGAAGTACCTCAGAACGCTCGGTATCTCGTCGCCTGTTATGGCGTATCCGCGTTTACGCAGAAGTTCCTGGTATCTTGCGAGCGGCTTTATCATGTGCTCCCAGTTCGCCTGGAAGAAGTACTGGAGGATGAAGCTCTTGTCCTCTCTGGTAAGCTCGGAGGCGGGTTTTTTACTTATGTTCCCGTACCTGTCGTTGGCCTTCCCGCTGCCGTACTCGTTTATCTGCTCGATAAGGCACGGCACCAGGTTGAAGGTCTGGTGTACCTGAGGGAACGCCTCGAGTATCGCGACCATGTCGTAGTAGTCTTTCGTGCCGTGAAAGAGGACCCATGGCATCGTGTACTCGTTGGTTATCGGGTCCTTGTAGAGCGGCTGGTGCATGTGCCAGACGAAGGCTATGTTGAGTTTGTTTTCCATAGTTTTTAAATCACAAAATTCCCTGCTAGCTTGCTAGAGGGTTTCCTTGTAAAACCCTCCCCCTCGATGGGGGAGAAGGGTGGGGGTGAAAACAGGTTTTCACCCTCCCCGCTCCCCGTTGCATCGGAAGAGCGCAACGGGGAGGGTTAAGGAGATACCCCGGAGCTATCGGGGTGGTTCATTGTTTTGAGGCCGCCTGTGACTTAAAAGAACGGCAAAAGCCTCATTTCGCGCCGAATACCTCGAGTATGCCTTCGTTGGTCGATACCGCCACATGGTCTTCTGCCGAAGACGCGTTGGCGGTAACGGTCGAGAGAAGTTTTTCGCCCCAGACTACGGAGCCGTCATCGAGTTTGAGGGCCGTGATGTATCCCTTGTCTTTCGCCAGAAAATTTATACCGAGAGGCGCGGCCCTGTAGTTGGAGAGCACAAAGAGGTAATCGCCGGAGCCAAAGACCGTCGAGACCGGAGAGTATGCAAGCTCCCTCTTCCAGAGTATCGACCCGGTGAGCCTGTTTATGGCTACCACCCGGTCCGTCCCGGCCATCACCAGCGTCTTTTTGTCGGGGGCCGTGAAGTCGTATGTCTTTATGATGTTATAGAGCCCCTTGACATCCCCGTTCTCCTCGTTCATGGCCACTACCGAGTTCGTGTCGTCTATCATGTAGACGAGGCCCTCCGACGCCAGAGGCGTTCTTCTGGTCTGACGGCTGGAATCGAAGTTCTTTACGACCTTCCTGCTCCAGAGCTCCTTGCCGGTATCGGCGGAGATGGCGACGATATAACCGTCGGAGAAGAACTGAAAGAGCCTGCCGCCCGACACGGCGGCGGAGGAGTACACCCGCGGAGCTACCGTCTGGTACGAGGAGCGGCTGTAGCTCCAGAGTTTCTCTCCGGTGGCAAGCGAGAGGGCGTACAGCTTGTCATCTGACGATGAGAAGTAGACTTTACCGTCCTTTATCACCGGAGAGGAGAGGATCTCGGACTTCGCCTGGAAGCTCCAGAGCATCCTTCCGGCGGTCTTGTCAAAACACCTCAAGACCCCGTCGCTCGTGCCGAAGCACAGGATCGCGCCGGAGACGGCGGGCGGGGCCTCGATCAGATATTCGGCGTCGAAAGTCCAGAGGACCTTGCCGGTCTTCAGGTCGAACTTGTAAAAGCGCTCATTTTCGGACCCGACGTACATGACCCCTTCCGAGATGACCGGCGGGGAGAGCTGCTCCTTGGGGAAGACATTATAAAACCTTACCGGCGAGATGTCCTTGCCCCACGACATCGATATCGGCAGGTTTATTTTGTCCGAAGAGATGTTCGAGCGCGAATCGTCATGCAGATACGATGCCCACGGCCTGTATTCGACCTTCGCGGCCTGCGAGGCGCACCCGGCAAGGAGGGCGGCCCCGAGCAATGTCGCGCATAATTTAGGCGCGGTTTTTCTTAAGAAGTTCTTTGGCATTTTCCTGCATTCTCCTGAAGTCGTCCTCATCCAAACCGGCGCCGAGCGCGACCTTCAAGGCCTTCTCGTCGGTTATGAGGTCGCCGGGTGAGTGGGTGTCGGTATTCAATACCATCTTTACGCCGTATTTTTTTGCCACTGCCGCCACGTGTCCGTTCGTCAGACTGTGCCCGCCCCTGCTTGTGATCTCGAAGTGGACGGATTTCTTGACGGCCATCCTGGCCTCCCCGGCCGTAACAAGGCCCGGATGAGCCAGTATGTCTATGCCGGCCTTTATGAAAGCCTCGTTTGTCCCGGCCTCCACTGGCTCCGCGAGCGTCTCCCCGTGGCCCACGACTACTTTGGCGCCGAGGGCCCTGGCCTTTTTGACCATAAGCGGGATGTGGGCCGGGGGTATGTGCGTAAGCTCCACCCCGGGGACGAGCCTGAAGGACTTGTCGGTGTTGAGCTGTTTCGCCACCTTCGCTATCTGCTTCAAGACCGCCTCGATGTTCGACTCATCCGCATGGTCGGTTATCGCCATCGCCCTGTAACCCGCTACCCGGGCCCTTCTTACAAGTTCCGAGGGTATCAGCACCCCGTCGCTCAGGAAACTGTGCGTATGCAGGTCTATCATAGGATCGTCTACCCCTTTTTTTTTGTCTTTTGCGGCCCTGAAGGGCCCCTTCGGGAAGATCCTGCCGGAAGCTTCCCTTGAAAGACTGTTTTTAGGCTGCCGATGAACCACCCCGATAGTCAAGCTCCGGGGTATCTCCTTAAGCCTCCCTCCCTTGATGGGAGGGGAGACAAGGGGATGGTGAAAACCTGTTTTCACCCCCACCCTTCCCTCCCCCATCGAGGGGGAGGGTTTTTATAAGGAAACACTGTAGCAAGCTACAGGGAATTTTGTGATTAAAAGATGAAAGGTCATCTTACGTAGTCGTCTTTTATGATGCTGCTGAAAAGCGAGTAAAATATCTCAAATACCATATTATTGTCAGACGGGCCCATCTTGAACATGGGCTCATCGGGCTTGAGCCCAAGGGCCTTTCTGTACTGTTCATCGGCCCCTTTGGCGGCCTGCCCGTAAAAGACCGGAAGCACCGGGACGCGCTTTTTGGAGAGTATGTCCTTTTTCGCGGTCTCAAGCTCGGAGAGTTCATCCGCCCCTTGCTCGTCCCAGAGCATCACCACGCCGATGAGGTTTTCGGAGAAGGCCCTCCAGAGCGGGCCCATGTTCCTGACCGTCGGTATCGAGAAAAGGGTTATGTCCATGCCGCCGTAGAGCTTTATCGCGGATATCTCGCCCAGGGGGTTCTCGATGGCGATCTGCGAAAACGAAGACTTCGTGTTCATGGAAAAGCCGGGGATGACCTTGCAGCGTTTTATGAAGTCGGAGGCAAGGGGCCCGGACGTGGACAGGAGAAATATCTTCCCGTAGTTGAGGTTCATGTCCGTATAGTGGCTAAGTATCTTCTCCCTGATGCTTATCGCCTGGTCCGTGGTGAGGAACTGGGGCGCTACAGCCGCCGCGGCCCCTTCCTCGGAGCCGTAGTCGAGGATCCCCCTGGCCAGCATCGACACTATCGTCGAATATACCTCGTAATCCGGGTAGGCCGAACGCTCTACGACATCGCAGACTTTCGGGTACGAGTTCACAAGCTGCATGACCTCGTAGATGACGGGCTGAAGCCCCTTCGGCAGGGTCTTTGAATCGACCTTGGACTTGAGGTTTTTATCCTTGTCGGGGAACTGGTCCTTTTTCTTCCTGAACTCGTCTATCTGCCTCATCCCTTCCATCAGGAGGTTGCCGGTGGTGGAGCGTATCTTCTTTGTGGCGGTCACCTGCTTCGGGATAAACTCGAACTTCCCTTCGTCCCATGAAAGGAGCCTGAAAAGCGCCTTTTCCTTCTCCGTCCCCTCAAGCGCCGAGTTGTATATCTCCCCGTCCTTTATGTAGACTGACCCGGATTTGGCGCCAGAGGTCACCCGGAGCTCTCCCTCTTTCCTGTTGAGGTGGAGTATCTGGAGGATGTCGGCCAGGGACATGTGGCTCAATCTGCCCTCGATGCCCCTGGAGCCCGGCCCCGATGACTTCCGTGCCGAGAGGGTCTGGCGGACCCGCGCCGAGAGCTCATCGAGGTTTATGGGGCGCTGGAGGAAGACGTCGATCCCTGTCCTGAAACCCTTTATGTCCGATACGCTGTCCGCGATAAAGACAAACGGTATGTTCGATGTGTGGGGGTTGTTCCTCAGTATGTGGAATACCCGTTCGGCGTCGATTACCGGCAGATCGATGTCGGCGATTACGAAAGAAGGCACTTCCTGGATGGCAAGCTCTATGGCCCGCGCCCCGTCACGCACAACGGACGGGTCGAAACCGAGGCCTGTGATGTAACCGGTCAGGTCCTTTATCTCTTCGTCGCGCTTGAGCGCCAGCAGGGTCCTGTTTTTATCCATCATCCGAGCTGCTCTTGAAGGGAATATTCGGTCTGGAACTTCGTTATAAGCCCCTCCACAAGGTACGGGTCAGCCGTGTGGAAGCAGGAGTAGGTCGCGCCCCAGTTCTCCTTGCAGATCAACGCGTAGCCTGAGCCCTCGTTCAGGTAGAACGTGAAAAAAGTCTCCTTGAGCCTCGGGTCGTCGAGGAGCAGCGGAGTTGCCGTTCTTATCTCCCATACATTGTCCTCGGGCTCTCCGACGAGGAAGACCTTTGTCGAGAAGGCCCCGCAGGCGTTGAGGTTTTTCACGAGCGGCAGTCTCTGTGAGATTTTTTTGGACGAGAAGTAGAGGACCCCCCTCTTCTGCGGCCCCCTCGAGATCTCCTTCACGATGAGCTCGTCGAGCTGGTCTATGAAAAACTCCGTCAACTCCCGGTCCCCTCCCGCCTCGAAACAGGAGTTGTTGAAGCCGCTGTGCGCCGTGGCCGTCAGTCTGCCCATTATCTCCCAGAAGAGGATGTCCTTGAGACCGAGCTTTTCCCAGAGCGATTCCCTCTTAAGGGCGACCCTTTTAGAGGCCGTGCCTACGAGCTCCCCAAACCCCCTGCCGTCCTTGGGGAACGTGGCCTGCGTGACTATGGCCGACAGAGGGGCCCCGGCGCCGATGGCGTCAACCGCCCTCGTGAGCTTCCTTACGGCCGTGAGAGACCCGAAGTAATCCGTCTCCGGGAGTATTATGAGTATCTGACTGTCGTCCGCAAGCCCGACGATGTCGCAGTTCCTGACGGAGTCCGCCACGGTCGAGGCGAGCTTGCGTAAAAAACCCTCCCCCCTGTCGTCATCGTGCGGCGTTCCTTTGCCGGCCCTCTCGACGCTTATGAGGATTATGGAGAAGCAGGTGTTGTACCTGGAGGCCCTCAACGATTCGAGCTTCCCGTATTCGTTTACGAAGTAGGAATCGTAGAACCTGCTCGGGAATATCTTCCCGGTAAAGACCGAATTCGTTCCTATCTCCAAAAGTTCAAGCCCCCGGAAAAATATAGTCAGGTTTTGTCTTTTTAGCGGCCTCAAGCCCCCTGGGTCTTCATCTCAGTGAGGGTCCGTAAGAAGGCCGGGGGCGGCTGCAAGAGTAGCCGCCCCCGCGGTACTCTTACATCTTGTACTTGCCGAAATCGCTCGGTGAGAGGTCCTCAAGCGTCTCGAGGAAGTCCCTGGCGCCTTCCTCTTTCTTTCCCTGGTCGCCGCGCATGTCGATGCTCCTGGATTTTTCCAGGACCTTCGTGTCCACGAATATCGGCGAGCGGGTCCTTAGCGCCAGGGCTATGGCGTCGCTCGGTCTGGCGTCCAGCACAAACGAGCCTTCGCAGGCTGACATGTGGATGGTGGCGTAGTAGACGTTTTCCTTAAGGTCTACGACCTCAATCCTGGTGACCGTGACGTTTATGTTCTTGAGGATCTCTTTTAAAAGGTCGTGGGTCATGGGCCTTGAGAACTGTATCTTTTCAAGCTCCGAGGCTATGGCGCTCGCCTCCAGCACGCCTATCCAGACCGGCAGGGCGTTTTTCTCCTCCATGTCCTTTAGTATCACGATGGGTACGTTGGTGAAAGGGTCTATGGTAAGCCCGGAGACCTTCATCTCTAATAACATGACACACTCCTTTCCCTCTGCTCGCCGCGCAGAGAGTTCGCGTAAGCCCGGGTTATTAAAACGTCGACAAGGGTCCCGTTCATCTCAAGGGGGGCCCGGAAGTTGACGATCCTGTTGCAGGTCGTGCGCCCGGAGATCTCTTCCGGGTCCACCTTGCTCACGCCCTCGACCAGGACCTCCATTGTACGCCCGACAAGTTCCATGTTCCTCTCAGCCGTTATCTCCTTCTGCCTCTCCTGGAGCACCCTCAGGCGCTCCGCCCTTGTCTCCGGCTCCACCTGCCCGTCGAACGCGGCGGCCTTTGTTCCGGGCCTTGGAGAGTACATGAAAGAGAATATGTTGTCGAAACGGACGGTATTCACAAGCTCGATGGTGTCATTGAAATCCGAGTCGGTCTCTCCGGGGAAACCGACGATGATATCGGTTGTTATGGCCATCTCCGGATAAAGTTGCCTGAGTAACAATATCTTCGAGAGGTACTCACTGACCGTATAGCCCCTCCTCATCTCCTTGAGTATCCTGACCGAGCCGGACTGCACCGGAAGATGGATGTGTCTGCAGAGCTTTGGCTCCGCGCCGAAGAGGCGTATGAGGTCTTCGCTTATGTCCTTCGGGTGGGAGGTTATGAACCTCACCCTTTGTATGCCGTCAACGGAGGCGACTTTTCTTAACAGCTCCGGGAACCCGACGTCTCCCCCCGCGCCCGTGCCGTACGAGTTGACATTCTGGCCGATAAGGGTCACTTCCCTGGCCCCGGCCCCGGAAAGCGATACGACCTCAGCCACTATATCGGCGCTCCGTCTGCTGACCTCCCTGCCCCTGGTATAAGGGACTATGCAGTAGGAGCAGAAGTTGTCGCACCCGCGCATTATGCTGACGAAAGCCTTGCGGCCTGTTTCCGGCCTCTCGCAGGCATACTCGTCCTCGTCTATCCCCTCTTTAAACTCGACCGCGACCACCCTCTTCTTCTTTTCGGCTTCGCTCAATAGATACTTTACTTTGTGGACGTTGTGCGGGCCGAAGACGATGTCAAGGTGCGGCGCCCTTTTAAGCAGTGTCGCCCCCTCCTGCTGGGCAACGCAGCCGCTGACGCCTATTATGAGGCCGGGGTTCTCCTTCTTTAACTCCTTGAACCTCCCGAGGATCGAGTAGACCTTCTGTTCAGCCTTGTCCCTGATGCTGCAGGTGTTTATGATTATGAGGTCCGCGTTCTCGGGTGTAGCCGTGCGCGAGTACCTGATATCCTTGAGGAAACCGAGCATCCTCTCCGAGTCGTTCTCGTTCATCTGACACCCGAAGGTCTCAAGGAAAACAAGCTTTTCGGAGCTATTTCTATGAAGGACTTCCATAACTATTCTGACCGTTGCCGGGGTTTTGCGGGCCTGGCGTCCAGATGAGTCGGCCCACATAACATTTTAAGTTTTTTAAGCCGCTTTAGTCAAGTTACTTTTTATAAAAATCGACGGTTAAGCATTTGATTTTAAAGGTATTTAGCGCTCTGTTGAAAAACAGTCCGACCCACCCTCAATCCATGGACGGTAGTTGAAAAGCCATGGACAAACTTTTTCAACACCCTGTTTGTTGGACATTTATCGGGTATCTCCCGCCTTCTACCCGGCGTAGGCCGCCGCCTCTTCCTTCGGGGGCTTCACGACCCATGGGGTCTGCACCCTGAACTTCTGTTTTATTTTTTTGCCGATATTTACGGCATCGCCCCTTGTCTGGTAGAACCCTACCCTGACACGGTACCATCTTATGGAATCCTTGGTGAATTCGGTGATATAGGAGTTGTAGCCTGCGGATTTGAGCCGGCCCCTGAGGTTCTTGGCGTCAGGCAGGTTTGAAAACGACGCTACATTCAAGGCCCAGGCCCCGCGAGACGGCGCCTTCGCTACCGTGGCCTGTTGAGACTTATGGGGAGCTTTTGTATCGTTTTTTTCCGTGGCAGGCTCGGCCTTTTTAGGTTTCTTTTCCGCCTCGGCTTTTGTTTCGGACGCTGGCCTCTTGTTTGTCTCCGAGGAGGCCTGTTTTTTCTCAGGCGCCCTGGCCTCAAGGGCCTTGTTCTCGGCCACCTCTATCTTTATGGGAGGCGTTGAGGGTACCACTACGCCTTTTACATCGGCGGCCGGGGTATCTACCTTTACGGCTGGTTTTGAAGGGGTTGGCTCGGACTTTGTCTCACCTGTCTGGGGAATAGCCTCATCCTGCAGGTTTATCTTGACCCTTTTGGAGATGACCTCCGGTCCACCGGTGCTCTTTTTCGACCCCGGAAGAAAAACCACCAGGAGGACTATGACCAGAACGAGCGCCGCGGCGGCAACTACTATCAGGTTCTTTCCCTTAAGATTATCGCCGATACTCAATTTGAAACCTCCTTGCCCTTGTTTGTGCCGTCTTTTACTATATTACAAAATCAGAAAGAATAAAAGCAAGTCTCTCGTTTTTATTTTTAACGTTCTGAAAACCCTGGGGTTTTAAGCCCAGGGAGGGTTCATTTGAAACGGCCCAAAAACAAAAGGCCCCGGTTAAAAACCGGGGCCTTTTGTCTGCCGTTCGATCTCAGCCTACGAACATGCATTTGGAAGCCGCTGTCCTTGTGTCCATGTTGCGGCCCCTGTTTATGTGGTCGTCCACCTCGGAGGCGGTGCCTATCATCCTGCCGAAGAGGAAGGTCGTGAACGCGGCGCTTTCGACCTCCCTGTTGGTCATCTTGCCAGAGTTGAAGGCGTCCCAGACGACCTTCAGGAGTATTACCGCGATCACCGCGTCGACGTTGACGCAGTACACGTTCTTGGAGACCTTCGCGTCGAAGAGCGAGAGGACGAGGTTGTGGTAGAAGTCCAGGAATACGTTGTATATCCCCTTCTCCTCGAAGAGCGAGGTCACGAACCTCTCCCTCGGGTCGTAGTTGACGTCCCTGCCCTTGAATACCGGGTGATTTACGCACGGTATCTTCAGGTACTCGATGTTGCCGAACGCCTTCTGGTCGGCCTTGTACCTGGCGTAACCTTTGGCGTACTCATCGGCTATGGACCTGAGATTAAGCCCGTGTTTCCTGTCGGCAGGGTCCTTAAGCCCGGAGCCCTTGAACCGCTCGATCAAAAACGCTATGGCCTCGTAGCCGTTTCCGCCGTGGGCGAACCCGGTGTGCGTGAGGAAACCGATGAAGGCCTTGTTTATCTGGACCCTTGCCGGGTCCTCGGGGCCGTCGGCGCTCACCGCTCCCTTGCAGCCCTGCGCCGAGATGGTGCCGGGGCCGTTGGAGATGATGAGACCCAGGAGCATCGAGAACTCGAAGAGCTCCTTGTCAGAGGGCTTTCTCCCGATGAGGGCGAGGAAAGCGGCCTCGGTAAATGTCCATTTGTCCATAAGCTCGTCGTTCTTTACGCCGCAGAAGCTGTCCTTCGTGTGCTTGCCCGCCGGGACGCTGCAGCCTACGAACGCCGAGAAGACCCTTGAGTACCACGGCAGCCGTGCTATCGTTATCTTGGAGATCGACCTCTTTACGAGGGCCTCCCACCCGAGCGTCATCCAGATGGCCGAGAAGACCGCGTCGGAAGACGGCTTGCCTCCGGCCGCCTCCTTCACGAACTCGATAAAGACGGACTTCCTGCCAAGCCCGTCGGTCTTCTTAAGCATTGCGTCCGCCAGTTTATCTCCCTTGTCGGCAGTGAACGCTTTTCCGGCGTCCCTGGAGAGACCCTTGAGGATTGCCGAGGAGTCGAACTTCTCGGTCGGGTTTGTAAGCCCTGAGGTCTGGAAAAGCTCAAGAAGCAGCTCCGAGACTTCCAGGGCCGTCTTTACTCTGCCCTTGCCGATTATCGATACCGCCGCCGAAAGGACCGTGTTCGGAGAGCTTTCAGCCTCCCTCGCCGCGTCCGCCGCCATCAGGGCGGGGTCTCCGAAGTGGTTCACATACGAGTTGAACGCGGCGTTCAAAAGCGACCTGCCGTACTCGTCCGGATACCTCTTCATTATGGACATGTAGAGGTTCTCTTCGAGGGAACGCTTCGAGGCGTCGAGTATCGAGATGTTGTGGACCCTGGAGACTTGCGTTGCCGGGTCCATCATCGAAGCGCCGCTTGAGTCCTTCATCGCCTGCCTCGGGTACTGGGCGCCGATCTGCTTGTTGATATGGTCTATCTGTTCGTCGTACGGGGCCTCGGCCTTGACTACGGGGGCGTCGAGCTCGGGCGGCAGCGAGAGGCCGGCGTTGTTGGCGAACCAGCACTTTAAGGAGAGGTCTCCCCTGGACTCGAAGTCGGGCTTTATCCCGTTTAGCTCCATGACCCTGGACAACGCCTCGGGTATATAGGCGATGTTGGTGAGGACGGCGCCTTTCTTCGAGACTATAGGGTTCTGGGGGGTATAGATGTCCTTGACCCCGAAGTAGTCCATGAACCACTTCTCCTTGGCCCTGGCGTCGTCTCCGGAACCGGCGAGGCTTCCGGCGTGTCCGCACGCTTTCGTGAGGCGCGCCTTCCAGCGTCCGACGACGCAGGCGACCGTGGGTTTGTTGATCTCGAGGTTGTGCTCGTAGTACCCGCCCGGCTCTATGTATATGACGGCCCCCTTGCTTCTGTCGTCGTTGTCGAGGGCGTGGAAGAACTCCCTGGGTCCGTAGTGTATGTAGACGTCCTTGCCGCTTGAGACGGATGTCGTCGTGCCCCATCCCTTCGTAAGGAGGTAGACGGCGATCGTCGTGGTGAAGTTGCCGGAGTTGGAGAAGAGGGCCACGGACCCCTTTACGAGCGACTCCTCGGGCTTATTACCCCCGAGCGCTCCTCCGATCCTCACCTTGTTCCAGGCGTCCGCCACGCCGAGGCAGTTTCCGCCGAAGACGTCTATCCCGTTGGTCTGGCATATCGCCCTTATGACCCTGGCGTCCGCCACCGAGACCTTCTCGGTGAGTATGACGATCTTTTTAAGGTCTGGGTTATGTCTGACGGCCTCGGCCACCCCGTCCTTGACGCCCGAGGGCGGCAGGTAGATGACGGCGGTATTGAACTTGAGTCCGGCCTTGAGGCCTTCCTTTATCGAGTTATATACGGGGATGTTGCCGATCTTCGTCTCAACGAACTGGCCGGTCCTCCCGGGGCTGGTGCCGAATACGATATTGCCGCCGGAGTATATGTGGCTTACCGGGGTGACGGAGCGGCTCTCGTTGCCCGTTATGTTAAGCACGCATACCCTGTCTTCCCTCGTGGCCATCTCGGCCAGCGAGTTTATTCCGACATAATAGGGGAATTTTTTTACGCCTTGTTTATGCATGACCCTCGCCTCTTTCGCTGTCTGATTTTTGTTGACGCCCGCGGTTGCCGTCCTGCGGCGCTTTAGCCCCTGTTGCAGAAGAGCTTCCTGCCTTCCTTCTCCATCCACTTGTCCACGTTGAGGGCGTAGTTGACGACCTCGCTCATGGCGCTGTCATGGCCGAATATCCTGTAGGGGAGCTTGAGGTTCTCAAGCGTGTCCCTCATGTAGGACATGCCCCTGATGAGGTTCGGCCCGCCCCTGCCGATTACGACATAAAGCGGCGTGGCCCCGTTTTTGTGAAAGTGGTCCTTCAAGGCGTCGGCCATGGCCCTGAATGTCTCGAAAATGTCGGTGTTGTTCGCCTTGCCGCCGATTATGAAAAGGACATTGGACTGCTTGAGCCAGTACTTGAAGACTATCCTTGAGATCTGGAACATCTTCTCGTACGGCGGGTTGCCGCCGAAGTCGGAGGATATCGTCGCCCGCTCGCCCAAGAGCTCCGTCACGAGGGCGTTGGCCCCTCCGCCGAAGGTGGGGGCCGTTATGGTCCCCTGCGGGTTCATGACGAAGACGTCGCTCTGGCCCTGGTAGGTCCTTAATTGGTTTATCTCCTGCTCGAACTCGGAGTAATCAGACGCGAACAGGTGCGACGGCAGCTCGAGCCTTTTCCACGCCGGGTTGTCGATATCGAAGGAGCCCTTGAAGTCGCACGCTACGGGCACGAGCCTGCCCTTTGAGTCGGGAGACATCCTTATGGGGTTAAGCTCAAGGGTGTTCATCCCGTAGTTGTTGTAGAGCGTCCAGAGCTTCGGGAGGTTCTGCACCAGAGGGCTTATTATCTCGCTCGGCGCGCCTAGCTCTGCCAGAGCGTTTGAAATATGGAAGCTCTTGAGTCCCGTGAGGGGGTCGAAGGGCACTTCCCTGATCTTATCCTTGGGCAGATCCTCTATGTCCATGCCGCCGTGGTGTGTAATGGTCATGGTCGGGGCGCGGTAAAGGGTAGACTCGGAGAGCGAGAAGTATACCTCGTGCTCGGCAGGCACTCCGCCTTCAAAGGTCACTCCGTCGGCCTTGGCCACGGAGTTGGCGAATGTATGCTCGATGAAGTAAAGCCTCTCTTTCTCTTTGAGGGCCGTGGCGATGTCTTTGGCCCTTCCGATAAGGCCGGCCTTGCCTTTTTTGCCGACGCCGCCCTTGAAGATGGGTTTTATGAAGACCTGCCCGCACCTCTTTATCAGGTCCTTTATCTCGTCAACGCTTGCCTCCGGGCCGAGAACTTCGGAAGAGGGGAACTCAACGCGTTTTAAGAGCTTCTGGCCCCACAGAAGACCTGTGAGCTGCATAACTACCTCCGTTATTCAATTTATCTATAAAAACAGAATGTTAACGCGATTACCTGTTGGGAAGACTTGGCCGGGCGGCTTCTTCAGCAAGAAGTCAGTCGCCTGATCACGGGTGACCCCGCGCTTCCCTCCGTTGGGGACGAGTTTAGGTAGCGTCCACTACTGCATTGAAGGTTGCGCTGGGACGCATCGCTTTTGACGCCTTTCCCAGATTCGGGTGATAATAGCCGCCGATATCCTGAGGTTTTCCCTGGGCGGCGGTCAGCTCTCCGAGAATCTTTGCCTCATTATCTCCCAGCAGCTTTGCCACTTTGGAAAAACGGGCCTGAAGGTCCTTATCCTTTGTCTGCTCGGCCAGCGCCTGGGCCCAGTATAAAGCGAGGTAAAAATGGCTTCCCCGGTTATCCAACTCGCCGACCTTACGGGCAGGCGACTTGTTGTTATCAAGAATCTTACCGATCGCCTTATCCAGCGTATCCGCCAGCACCCGGGCCTTTTCATCTTTGAACGTATTGGCCAGATGCTCCAACGACACTCCAAGGGCCAGAAATTCGCCGAGGGAATCCCATCTCAGATACCCTTCTTCCAGGAACTGCTGGACATGTTTGGGCGCCGATCCGCCGGCGCCTGTCTCAAAAAGTCCTCCGCCGTCCATGAGCGGCACGATGGAGAGCATCTTTGCGCTCGTGCCGAGTTCCAGGATCGGGAAGAGGTCGGTGAGATAATCGCGGAGCACGTTACCGGTGACTGAGATCGTGTCTTTCCCGGCTCTTATGCGCTCCAGCGATAAACGCGTGGCTTCCACGGGGGTCATGATCTTGATATCCAGACCCTTCGTATCGTGGTCCTTCAGGTAGCGATTGACCTTCTCGATGAGCTCTCTGTCGTGTGCCCTGTTTTTGTCGAGCCAGAAAACAGCAGGCGCTCCGGTCGCCCTTGCCCTGGAGACGGCCAGCTTCACCCAGTCCTGTATCGGCGCGTCTTTTGCCTGGCACATGCGGAATATATCCCCCTCTTCCACGCCCTGTTCCAGCAATGTCTTCCCTGACGCGTCAACGACCCGGACCGTCCCGTTTCCGGGGGACTTGAATGTCTTGTCGTGAGATCCGTACTCCTCCGCTTTTTGCGCCATAAGACCCACGTTGGGAACGCTTCCCATGGTTTTAGGGTCATAAGCCCCATGTTTCTTGCAATCATCTATGACTTCCTGATAGACGCCCGCATAACATCTGTCGGGTATCACGGCCTTGGTATCGTGGAGCTTGCCGTCAGGCCCCCACATTTTCCCGGACTCGCGGATCATGGCGGGCATGGACGCGTCGACAATCACATCGCTTGGCACATGGAGGTTGGTGATCCCTTTATCGGAGTTGACCATTGCGACTTCAGGGCGGTTCTTATAGCAGGCCTTGATGTCAGCTTCGATCCGGGCCCTCTCTGTTTCCGGCAGCTTCGCTATCTTCGCGTAAAGGTCGCCGAGTCCGTTATTCGGGTCGACGCCAAGTTCTTTAATGACGGCCGCGTGTTTCTCAAATACATCCTTGAAAAACACGGTAACGGCGTGGCCGAACATGATGGGGTCGGAGACCTTCATCATCGTGCCCTTTAGGTGTAAAGAGAAGAGCACGCCTTTCTTTTTCGCGTCTTCTATCTGCCCTGCAAAGAAATTGCGTAGCGCGGCGCGGCTCATGACCGCCGCGTCGATGATTTCGCCTGCCTTAAGGGCAGTCTTTTCCTTGAGGACTGTGGTATTACCGTCCTGGCCGACGAACTCTATCCTGGCGTTTCCGGTTTCGTTGACCGTAACGGATTTTTCACTGCCGTAGAAATCGCCGCTGTTCATGTGCGCCACATGGGTCTTGGAGTCCGCGCTCCATGCGCCCATTTTATGCGGGTGCTTTCTCGCGTATTTTTTTACCGAGGCTGCCGCCCTGCGGTCCGAGTTCCCTTCCCTCAAAACGGGGTTGACGGCGCTGCCCAAGACCTTGCCGTACCGGGCCTTGATCTCCTTTTCGGCGTCAGTTTTCGGGTCCTCCGGATAGTCCGGGACCTTGTAACCCTGCGACTGCAGTTCTTTGATGGCGGCTTTGAGCTGCGGGATGGACGCGCTGATATTCGGCAGCTTGATGATGTTGGCCTCCGGTGTCTTTGCGAGTTCACCCAATGCGGTCAGCTCATCAGGTATCCTTTGACTCTGAGTCAGGTTTTCGGGAAAGTTTGCGATGATTCTTCCCGCTAAAGAGATATCCCTTGTTTCAACATCAATGCCAGCCGCACCTGTGAACGCTTTGATGACAGGGAGTAAAGAGTAAGTCGCCAGTGCGGGTGCTTCATCTATTGCCGTATAAATAATCTTCTTGTACATACATTCATTCCTCCTGGTTGTCTTCTCAACAAGAACTAAGGATATTACGGTATATATATCAGCTGAAAAACATAGGTATGTTTTCGCCGCGTTTATTGGTCTATTTTTTGAGCCATCAACTTAACCAGATTCTTCTGATTTTGTCAAGGTTTTTCGGCTCTTGCCGGAAAGTCTTCAGGCCCCGTCCGTCAGGGTCTTTTCGGGCAATAAAAAACCGTCTGGACATTGAAATGGAGAAATGATTTCTGCCATTTTAATGCCCAGACGGTCGGCTTGCTTATCAGGGTCTTCCGCTCCCCGGTGGTGACCACCTTATTCCCGTCAGTCACGGAAGTTTGACTTTCGTCTATGGGATAAAATTTATTATAAAAAGGCCTCGTTGTCAAGGCTAAAGTTGCCGTGGTTTCAAGACCCTGTAAAGCGCTCGAAAAAGGGTTTGAGCTTCTCAAAAGTCGCGCTGAGGTGCTCGGGCATCACTTTCACGTCCGCGAGGGCCGGCATGAAGTTGACGTCCCCGTTCCATCGCGGCACCACATGCATGTGCAGGTGGTCATCTATGCCGGCGCCCGCGGCCTTGCCGACATTCATGCCTATGTTGAAGCCGTCCGGTTTGAATAACGCTGTCAAGACGGTTGTAGAGCGGCTTATCATCCTGAAGATGTCTGAGCCTTCCTCTGTCGTGACATCCTCGGTCCTGGCCACGTGCCTTACAGGCGCTATCATTATGTGGCCGTTGTTGTAAGGGTATTTGTTGAGCATGACGACCGAAAAGGAGCCTTTGAAGAGCAGAAGGCTGTCTTTAATCTCTTTTTCAGAGGCGGTGCAGAAGATGCAACTGCCGTCTTTTTCGCCCTGTATGTATTCGATTCTCCAGGGGGCCCATAACTGGTTCATAGAGTTATTTTGAGTTGTTTATCCGTTCCCGTATCTCTTTTCCGGCCTTGAAGAACGGGACCTTCTTGGACTCGATGAAGATGTTCTCCCCGCTCTTGGGGTTCCTGCCCTGGCGGCCGTCACGCGCCTTGATCTTGAAGCTTCCGAACCCGCGTATCTCCACCTTGTCGCCCTTGGAGAGGCTCGCGGACATACTGTCAAAAAGGGTATCGACTATCACCTCGATATCCTTTCTGGAAAAGTTCGTGACCTTCGCTGAAACCGCCTCGATTAGCTCGCTCTTCGTCATTTGCTCGCTGCCTCCTTCTTTACCTGGCTGGATTTTGTGTCATGTACATTACGCGGAAGCCTGAAAAGGCTCCCGCCAGATTCCCGATCGATTCACCGAAGACGGCGCGCCAGATGCCAAGGGCCTTCTTCTCCGGGTAGATGACGTATGGTTTGCCCTCGATCCCGGCAAGCTCGGCGCTTAAGTCGATCGCGTCGCTAAGGTCTCCGAGGCGGTCGACAAGGCCCTTCTCCCTGGCCTGGGCTCCGGAAAATATCCTGCCGTCGGCGATCTTTCGCACGTCCTCTTCCTTAAGCCCTCTCCCCTCCGCCACGGCCTTTACGAACTGGCCGTTGACATCGTTTATGACGTCCTGAAGAAGCTCTTTCTCCTCAGGCGTCATCTTCCTCAGCGGGGAGCCGGTGTCCTTGAACTTGCCGCTTTTAACCACGTAGCCCTGAAGCCCGATCTTTGAGAGCAGTTCCTCGGCGTTTACGAACTCGACTATCACGCCGATGCTGCCGGTGATGGTGCCGGGGTTGGCCACTATCTTGTCGGCAGCCGTGGCCGCGTAAAAGCCCCCGGAGGCGGCCATCGCGCCCATGGAGGCTACTACCTTCTTCGTCTTCCTGAGCCTTTTTATCGCGCTGTATATCTCCTGTGAGGGCCCGACGGCGCCGCCCGGGGAGTCTATCCTCACAACGACCGCCTTTACGTCGTCTCTCTCCCCGTACTCCCTCAGCTCGTCCGTAAAGTCCGTGGGGTCTGTTATGATCCCCGCGAGCTTTACCACCGCCACCTTGTTCTTGCCGCCGATTGGTCCCTTGCCGGAGAGGTAAGCGATGATAAGCGACAATACCATGAGTACCAGAAAGACCGCGCCGACGGCGGCCAAAAGGTTTTTAAAGGTCTCTCTCCTCATGAGGAAGCTTCTTCAGCCTCCTGGGATTTAACGGTCCTTATCGAGAGCCCGATCTTGTTGTCATCGGAGTCGACGTTAAGGACCTCGACCTCGACGATATCGCCGGGCTGGATGTCAGCGCCTTTTTTCTTCCCCCTGCTGAGCTCGGAGACGTGCACGAGCCCCTCGAGGCCTTCCTCCAGCTCTACAAAGGCGCCGAAGTCCGCGACGCTCGTCACCTTGCCGTCGACTATCATGCCCGGCTTGTAGCGCTTTTCCACTCCTTCCCACGGGTTTTTCTCAAGGGCCCTGGTGGAGAGCGAGAACCTCTTGTTGGCGCTGTCGATATTCAACACCACCGCCTCGACCTCCTGACCCTTCTTGAAGAGCTCGGAAGGGTGCTTGACCTTCTTCCAGGACAGGTCCGATACGTGCACCAGACCGTCGATGCCTTCTTCTATCCCGATAAATACCCCGAAGTCCGTGATATTTTTCACAACGCCCTTGATCCTTGTCCCCTTCGGGTATCTCTGTTCGACATCCACCCACGGATTGGGCTCCACCTGCTTCATGCCGAGAGAGATCCTTTTGCTGGCCGCGTCTATATCCAGGACCATGACATCGACCTTGTCGCCGACTTTAAGCTTCTGGGAGGGGTGCTTCAGTTTCGTCCATGACATCTCTGAGATGTGAACCAGGCCCTCAAGGCCCTGCTCTATCTCCACGAACGCGCCGTAGTCGGTTATGTTTACGACGGTCCCGGTCACCTTGGCGCCGACCGGATACTTACCGGCTACCGTTACCCACGGGTCTTCCCTGGTCTGCTTGATCCCGAGCGAGATCTTGCCGTCTTCCTTGTTGTACTTGAGTATCTTTACGGTCACGGTATCGCCGATCTTCAATACCTGCGAGGGATGCGCGACCTTGCCCCACGAGAGGTCGGTGAGGTGCACAAGCCCGTCGATGCCGCCGAGGTCGATAAAAGCCCCGTAGTCGGTGATGTTTTTCACCAGGCCTTCGACAAGCGCGCCCTCATGTATCGTCTCAAGCGTGGTCTTTTTAAGCGCTTCCCTCTCCACTTCAAGGAGGCTTCTTCTTGAGACTATCACGTTGTTTTTACGCCTGTTGAACTTAAGGACCCTGAACTGAAAGGTCTGGCCTACGAGCTTGTCGGGGTTTCTGACCGGCTTAAGGTCGACCTGCGAGCCCGGGAGAAACGAAATGACGCCCTTGACATCGACGTAAAACCCGCCTTTTATCCTCTCCGTTATCTTTCCATCGACCGGTTTTCCGGTCGCGTACGACTCCTCTATGTCGTCCCAGACCCTCAGTTGGTCGGCCTTCGCCTTTGAAAGGACTATGTAGCCTTTGTCGTCCTCTCTTCTTTCAAGGAGCACCTTTATTTCATCGCCGACTTTTACCGTGGGGTTTCCGTCCTTATCAAGAAATTCCTTAAGAGGGACCTGTCCTTCGGACTTGTAACCGATATCGACCATGACAGCGTCCTGCGTGAGCTGCACTACCCTACCCTTTATGATATCACCTTCCTGAAGCTCCTTTATCTCTGCTTCAAAGAGCTCCTCGAAATCAGTCTTGGACACTTCCCCGGCGTGAGATTTTTCTTCTCTCCCAATCATCAATTGCCTTCCTCCCCTGTCTTTTTCTTTTATTATCAAAAAGATATCATAGCGAGTTTCAAAGTGCAAATCATTTCACCTGCATCTCTCCTACTCTCGCGACGACATCGTTTATCACCCAATCCGGGGTCGAGGCGCCGGAAGTGACCCCGACCGAATTCGCCGCGGCGAACCACGACGGGTCTATTTCGTCAGCAACCTCAATATGATATGTCCTGGGCTGGATCGTCTTGCAAATGTCGGCAAGCCTTCTCGTGTTGGCGCTGTTTTTTCCGCCGACGACTATCATGACATCGACCTTCTCGGCCAGCTCCGCGCTCTCTTCCTGTCTTATCGATGTGGCGTTACAAATAGTGTTAAAGACCTTGATTTCAGAGGCCTTATGTAAACAAAAACTTACAACAGCCTCAAGTTTCTCCATCGGCAGTGTGGTCTGGGCTATTATTCCGATCTTCTTTTTCCGGGGCATCCCCCTGAGTTCTTCGGGCGAGTCCGCAACTTTTACGTCGCCTTGCCCGTAGCTTATGAGACCCTTTACCTCGGGGTGGTCCTTCTCCCCGACGACTATCACCGAGTACCCGTCCCCGCTTAAAAGCGATACCAGGTCCTGCGCCTTCTTTACAAACGGGCATGTCGCGTCGATGATATCGAGGCCCTTTTCCCTGGCGGCATTTATCTCGTCGAGCTTCACTCCATGAGACCTTATGATTATGGTGCCGGAAGAGACCTCATCAAGCCCTTTTTTCGCGTATACATTGGACTCTTCGAGTTTCTTTACGACCTGCGGATTGTGTATTATCGGCCCGAGCGTGTATATCTCTCCGGGTGTCTCATTCGAGCATTTGTGGGCTATGTTTATCGCCCGTTTTACCCCGAAGCAAAAACCCGACGACTTGGCTACCAGTATCTCCAAAGCGCGACCTCACATCTTTTTTTAACGCGAACGAACGGAAAAAGAGATCCCTCGCGTCAACAAGCCCGGCGGCGGGCAAGCCGCCGGTACTTAAATCTTCCTGTCCTTTATGACGGATACGATCCTGTCGACGACCTCTTCGGCGTTCAGCTCGCCGGTGTCCACGTATACGGCGTCCTCGGCCATCTTTAGCGGCGCGTTCTTTCTGCCGGCGTCCCGCTCATCCCTTTTACGAAGCTCATCGCTCACATCATTGGCGGTGTGCGACGCACACGAAGTGACCTCTTCATGCCTCCTTTTCGCCCTCACCTCGTGTGAGGCGTCGAGGAAGATCTTGGCATCCGCGTCCGGAAAGACTACCGTTCCGATGTCCCTGCCTTCCATGACTACGGAGCCCCTTTCGCCAAGGGCCCTCTGGAAGCTTGTAAGGACCTCCCGTACCGGCTTTTTCGCGGATATTATCGAAGCGAGTTCCCCGGTTCTCTGATCCCTGATCCTTCCTGAGTAGCTCACCCCGTTCACAAGCGTGTCGCCGGTGGAAAAATCGTAGCTCAGTGAGACCCTTGAGCAGTAATCCTTTAGCGCCTCGTCGTTCGTTATGTCTACGCCCGAGTCCGCGGCGGCAAGCGCCATGGCGCGGTACATGGAGCCGGTATTGATGTATGTCAGATGGAGTCTTAGCGCCAGGAGCCTGCTTACGGTCGATTTTCCGACACCGCTCGGCCCGTCTACGGCTATTATTGGGCCTCTTTTGCCGCTCATGAGGCCTTTACACCGTCAAGGAGACCGAAGAAACCGGGGAAAGAGACCTCTACGCTCCCGGCCCCTTCTATCTCGACAGACTTTTTCGACCTGAGGGCGGCTATGGCCATCGACATCGCTATGCGGTGGTCTCCGTGGCTTGCCACCCTGCCTCCGGGTATGTCCCCGGCAGTACCCTCTATTATAATGCCGTCTTCCTTCTCGGTGTTCTTTACACCCACGGCCTTCAACGACCCGGCCATGACGGCTACCCTGTCGCTCTCCTTGACCCGGAGTTCAGCGGCCCCGCTGATGGTGGTAGTCCCTTCGGCGAAGGCCGCCGCCACGCATATCACCGGGAACTCGTCTATGGCAGGCAGCAGGTCGCTGCCGCTTATCTCTATACCCTTAAGCCGTGAGGTCCTGACGAGTATGTCGGCCACCGGCTCCCCAGAGACCTCCCTTTCGTTAAGGGTGGAGACGGACCCGCCCATCTTCCTTAAAATGTCTATAATGCCGGTACGCGTCGGGTTTACGCCCACGTCTTTTATCAGGAGTTCGGAATCCCGGGTTATCATCGCGCCGACCATGAAAAAAGCTGCCGATGAGATATCGCCCGGTATCTTTATTTTACACCCGATAAGTCCTTTTGTCGACCTTACGCTTACGGAATTCCTGACTACCTTTATCTCGGCCCCGAAGAGCCTGAGCATCCTCTCCGTGTGGTCCCTCGATTTTTCAGGTTCGGTTACGGTCGTCTCACCGTCGGCGTATAACCCCGCTAAAAGTATGGCGGACTTCAGCTGCGCGCTCGCAACGGGCGTATTGTATGATATCCCCTTGAGTTTTTTCCCGGAGATGGCTATCGGCAGCAGGCTGTTGTTCTTTCGTCCGGCGACAGAGGCGCCCATCATCGAGAGCGGCTCCACGACCCTCTTCATCGGCCTCTTCCTCAATGACGCGTCCCCGGTTATCACCGAGAAGAAAGGCTGCGCCGAAAGCAGCCCCGTAAGAAGCCGGGTCGTGGTCCCGGAGTTCCCGGCGTCTATTACGTCATCCGGCTCTTTCAAACCGGCAGCACCACTCCCCCTGACCCTGACCTTTTGCCCGCCGAGGGTCTCTACCTCAACGCCCATCTTCTTGAAGGCGTTTACGGTGCTCAAATTATCCTCGCCCTCCAGGAAACCCTCCACCTCGGTCGTCCCCCCGGCTATCGCGCCGAAGAAGACGGACCTGTGGGAGATGGATTTGTCACCCGGGACCTTTATCTCTCCCCTGAGGCCCTTTGCCGGCCCGGCCGCTACCGTCCCTGAGAATATGTCGTTTTTAGCGTTCAACGGCGCCTCTTGAGCGATATTTTTATTCTCTTTCAGGGTTGAATGGGTGTGCCAGCCGCAATCCCGTCGCTTTAGCGGCGGGTCAAGGCTGGCAAATAAAAATGACCTTCCATACCATCAAAATTCTCCGTCATTTATGGCGGAGAATTTTAATACCCCGCAGCTTGCTGCGCTTTACAAAAGTTCTTTTTGCGCGCTGGAGCGCGCCTCGGGGCTATTGCTCGGCTTGATGACGAGCTCGCGCGCAATAAAATAAAAGGCTGTGCTTTCTCGCTCTCCTTATGCTCGCTACGCAATGGACCCGGTGTTATGTGAAAACTTAAACCCTATGACTTTGGATCTTTAAGATACCCCGGTGCGGGCGAGGGGAGGGTTCATTTTTCAAGGAGCGAGTCCCGCACCTTTTTGGCCCTCTCGAAGTCATCTTTGAGGCCCGTGAGGTCGCCGTCCTTAATGAGCTTCTTGAGGGATTCAAGCCGGGCCTGAAAGCCCTCTATCATGCTTACGATAGACTCTTTGTTCATGGCGCAGATGTCGCACCACATCTCCGGGGAGCTTGAGGCTATCCTGGTGATGTCCTTGAAGCCGCCTGCCGAGTAGCTTAACGCGTCGTCGCCGCGCTCCTGCATGTCGGCCACCGTGTTTACGAGCGTGTAGGCTATCATGTGCGGGAGATGGCTCACGGCGGCCAATATCCTGTCGTGGACCGCGGCGTCCATCACCATGACCTTCGAGCCGGCCGCCTCCCAGACCTTTTTGACGGTCTCAAGGGCGTGTTTATCGGTCTTTGAGGTTGGCGTGAGGATACACTTCCTGTCGATGTAGAGCTCCGGGAAGGCCGCCTCGGCCCCTGAATGCTCGGTCCCGGCTATCGGGTGGCCGGGGACGAAATGGACGCCTGAGGGGATTATGGGCTCGATCTCGTCCACAACGGCCTTTTTAACGCTCCCCGCGTCAGTCACTATGCAGCCGGGCTTGAGGTGGGGAGCCATTTCTTTTATAGTCCCGGCGATCTTCAATACCGGCACGGCTACCAGGACGAGGTCAGAGTCTTTCACGCCCTCGGCGATGTCGCGCGTGAAGGAGTCTATTATGCCGAGCCTCCTGGCTGTTTCGAGGTTATTCTCGCCTCGACCCACCCCGACGATAGTCCCGGCAAGGCCCTTGCGTCTCAGCACAAGGGCGAGCGAGCCTCCGATGAGGCCCACGCCGATGACCGTTACCTTTTTAAAATGAAGGTCAGTTCCCATTACTTTAATCACAAAATTCCATGTAGCAAGCTAGCAGGGTTTCCCTATAAAAACCCTCCCCCATCGAGGGGGAGGGGAGGGTTAAGGAGATACCTTTTGCGGGTTCAGTTTTGCAACCTGAACCCTGAATTTCGTATAGAAGCCACGAATCATTCGGATTCAATCTGCAAGATTGAACCCGCCAGTGCAGTTTGTATCAATCCGCCGTACGCCAGTACCCCCATCGAGGGGGAGGGTTTTCTAAGGCCGGGCCGCTGGAATTCCCGGACTACATGGTCCTTCCAACGGCAGAGGCCACCTTTCTGAGTTCTTCCATCAGGCGGGCGAACTTGCTGGGCTTCAGCGACTGAGCTCCGTCGCACAGGGCGTTCTCGGGGTCGGGGTGCACCTCTATCATGAGCCCGTCCGCGCCTACCGCCACTGCCGCTTTGGCCAGAGGGGCCACAAGCGCCCATCTTCCGACGGCGTGGCTCGGATCGACGAAAACAGGCAGATGGGTCTCTTCCTTGAGCACCGGCACGGCGCTTAAGTCAAGGGTGTTCCTGGTGGCGGTCTCGAAGGTCCGTATGCCGCGCTCGCAGAGTATTATGTTGGCGTTGCCCTGCGCGGCTATGTACTCGGCCGACATGAGGAATTCCTTTATCGTGGCCGAAAGCCCCCTTTTAAGGAGCACCGGTTTTTTTATCTTGCCGACCTCGGTCAGGAGCCTGAAGTTCTGCATGTTACGGGCGCCTATCTGGACGACATCGACATACTCGCAGAACACTTCAGTGTCGCGCGGGTCCATCAGCTCGCTTACTATCGGGAGGCCCGTGGCCTTCCGGGCCTCGGCTAAAAGCTTCAGACCCTCGACACCGAGCCCCTGGAAGTCGTACGGGGACGTGCGGGGCTTGAAGGCCCCGCCG
>JACRCH010000031.1 GCA_016219115.1 Deltaproteobacteria bacterium | reverse complement strand
CCGAAGAGTCCCTGAAGGAGTACAACTCCATCCTGATAGCCCCTTTATCGAGGGGCAGCGTAAGCATCGGCTACATCCTCATATTAAGCAGCCTCGGCAAAAGCGGGTACAACCTTAGAGACATCAAGAACGCCGCCTTCATAAACGAGCACGCCTCATCGGCCTTCGATAACGCCATGAAGTACTCCGAGGCCAAGGAGATGGCGTTCATCGACAGCCTCACGGGCCTCTATAACAGCAAGTACCTCGAGGCCGCGCTCGAAAGGGAGCTTAAAAGGGCCGACAGGCTCATGAGTCCTGTAACCGTGCTTTTCATGGACCTGGACAACTTCAAGAAGATAAACGACACCAACGACCACCTCGTCGGGAGCAAGGTGCTCGTGGAGGTGGGCAAGATTCTTCTTAAGTGCGTCAGGGAAGTCGATACCGTGATAAGGTACGGAGGGGACGAGTACGTCGTGATACTCGTCGACGCCGAATACAACGTGGCGATGATGGTCGCCAACAGGATACGGGCTTCCATCGAAGCCCAGCACTTCCTTGAAGAAGAGGCGCTCGACATAAGGATCACCGCCTCTATCGGGGTGGCCACCTACCCGATACACACAATGGACAAAAAAGAGCTCCTTAAGATCGCCGACAAGGCGATGTACAGGGCCAAGGACATCTCAAGAAACGTCGTATATCTCGCCCCCGTACCCGAGGCCGCCAAGAAGTAAGCCCCCTCTTTTCGCTATACCACTGTAAACTCAGCCGCCAGCCTCTTGAGTTTCCTGAGGTCAAGCTTCCCGGCGGCCGTCTTCGGCAATTCGTCGATGATGTGGATATTATCCCTCCCGGGTATCCAGAGCCTCGGAAGATCCGTCTTTACCAGGGCCTCCCAAACCTCGGCCGGATTCTTCTCCAGACCGGCGCAGAACGCCACGAGCCTTTCGCCCTTCCTTTCATCGGGAAGCGAGACTATGGCGCACTCGCAGCCCAGGGTCTCGGAGACGGTCTGCTCGACCTTCCCGTGCGGGACGGTCTCTCCGGCGACCTTGCTGAACCTGGCAAGCCTGTCGACAATGCGGATAAAGCCGTCGTCCCCGATCGAGGCGATGTCACCGGTAGAGTACCAGCCGTCTCTTACGACCTCTTTCGTCCTCTCTGGCTCGTTGAGGTAGCCGAGCATCAGGTTGGGCCCCTTTACCAGCAGCAGGCCCTCGTCTCCGGACGCGAGTTCATCCCATGTGGCCGGATTGACGACCTTTACGGCTACGCCGGGGATGGCGTGGCCCACGGTGCCGGGGACAAACCCCTTCTGCCTCTGGTCCCGGTGCGTGACATCCGGAATATTGACCGAGACAACCGGGGACAATTCAGTGCACCCGTACCCCTCCAGGAGCGGCAACCCGAACTTCTCCTCGAACTCGTCGGCGATTTTTTTTCTGAGCTTCTCGGCCCCCGCTATGGCGTATCTGAGGGAGGAGAAGTCCTCTTTAGCGCACTTCCTCGTGTAGGCCGAGTAGAAGGCGGGGGTGGCTATGAGTATGGTGGATTTGTATCTGGCGGCCATCCCGGAGACGGTCCCGGCGTCCATCGGGTTGGAGTGGTAGCGCGCGCCTATGCCCGCCAGAAGCGGAAACCAGATAGTACCGGTAAGCCCGAAGGCGTGGAAGAACGGCAGGACCCCGAGTATGTTGTCCTCCCTGTTCAGGCGGAAGACCTGGGCGAAGCCCTCTATGTTGGAGAGTATGTTGTGGTGCGAAAGCATCACGCCCTTGGGCTCCGCAGTGGAGCCGCTGGTGAATACGACGGTGGCCAGAGCGTCCGGGTCGTTTTTACCACGGCAGAAGAGCGTATACAGAAGACGGGCCGGTACGGCGTAGCCCGCCGCCCCCACAACAGCCCTGGTAAACCAGGAGACCCCGGAGAATATCTCCTCGAGGAATACCATCCCGTCCAAGGGCTCAAGACCCGCCTTTGAGAGGAACCGGCGCGATGTTATGACGGTCTTTATGCCGCAGGCCTTTACGGCGTAGCGCATCGAGTCCGCCCCGGCGGTAAAGTTCAGGTTGACCGGCGCTTTTCCGGCGATGAGTGAAGCGATGTTCGCGACGGCCCCGCCGACGGATGAGGGGAGAAGGACGGCGACTTTCTCCTCAGAGGGACTGTTTCTGCAAAGCCATCTCGACAGTATCAGGCTGGCCGTGAGGGCGGCGCCCCAGGTCAATTCCTTCCCCGTAGAATCAGCCATGCACAGGGAGCGCCAGTGTTTTTTTGCGTTCCTTATGAACTTGAGGTGGAGCATGTCATGGGAGTGTCTTCTGTGGCGCACGGCGTCGCTTCCAAGCTCCATGACGGCCTGCCTTATACCGGCGGCCTTTGAGCGGGACGGCATCGGGGCGCCGAAGGAGACCGTCACGGGATAAGGAAAGTGCGTGGGGCACTTCCAGAAGAACCGGCCGCCCTTGAAGCTGAATATCGAGCCCCAGACCCTGTCGATGTGGACCGGTATCACAGGCACGTCGAGTCCGGCTACGACCCTTTCGAGCCCCTTTTTAAACGGCAGGAGGTTCCCGGTCCTCGATATGGCGCCCTCGGCGAAGATGCAGACGATGTGGCCGGAGCGAAGCTCGGCCCTTGCCGTCTCTATCGACTTTAAGACCTCCCTCCTGTTTCCGTCGCTTATCGGGATGGCCTTCATCAGGCGAAGCAGCCATCTTATAAGCCTTATATTGTAGAAGTAACTGTATATCATGAAACGGATGAACCTGTGGGCGGACGCCCCCACCAGAAGGGCGTCCGCGAAAGACATATGGTTCGATACGAACAGCGCCCCGCCCCTGTAGGGGACATTCTGTGCGCCGACTATCCGTATCTTGTAGAGCGTGTGCGTGAGCATCCACAGGACAAAGCGCGTCAGAAAATCCGCGAGCGCCCTTATCACAAAGACCGTGGAAGCAATGGTTATGACGCCGAATATCAGGATGATGGTGTCGGCCCGTATCCCCGCGATGTCCCTCAATATCCAGAGCACCGCCGAGGCCAGCAGTATCCCGCCGGTGCTTATGAAGTTGCCGGTGGCGATGATCCTGCCCTTTTCTCCGCTACCGCTCCTCTGCTGCAGCAGCGAGTTCAGCGGTACTATGAAGAGCCCGCCGCAGAAACCGAGCATCATCATCGAGGCGGCGGTCCTGGGGTACGACCCCGATGAGCTGGCGAGCAGTATGGCGAATAGCCCCATGCCGATGGAACCCAGCGGCACGAGCCCCGGCTCCACCTTGTCCCCGGAGAGTCTCCCGGCCGCGACGCTCCCGGTACCGATGCCTATGGCGAGAAATGTTATGAGGATGCCTATCCAGAAGTCAGAGAGCCCCATGACTTCCTTGCCGAGCAGCAGGATGTCCATCTGCAGCAGAGACCCGATGAACCAGAAGTAGGTTATGCCGATGACCGTGAAGAGCAGAAGGCTGTTGCCGTAGAGACTCTTAATCCCGTGGAAGATCTCCGAGTAGGGGTTGATCCTGAAGGGCTTGGGGTTGCCGCTGCCGGGCACCCTCGATATCCCGAAGCTCATTGCCGTGCCCAATACCGCGATGGCTATGAGGAAGACTCCGACGATAGCGAGCCTGTCCTTCCAGGCCGAGTACATTATTGTGCCCGCCGAGGTGCCGAGTATTATGGCTAAAAAGGTGGACATCTCCATCAGCCCGTTCGCCCTCGAGATATCCTTTTCCGGGAGCATCTCAGGGACTATCCCGTACTTGGCGGGGCCGAAGAAGGTGGAGTGCATGGCCATGAAAAAGAGCGTAATAAGCATAAGCTCTATACGCCCGGAGAGGAAGGCGAAGAGACCGAAAGTGACAGCCACCACCTCAAAGCTCTTGGTGACGATCAAAACGCCTCTTTTGTTGTAGACGTCGGCCACAAAACCGGCGTAGCCGGAGAAGATGAAGAAGGGGAGTATGAATATGGCCCCGACAAGCGAGACGTATCCGCCCCCGCCTTCCCCGCCGGCGGCCAGGTTCACGGCTATCATCGACAGGACTATCTTGAAGACATTATCGTTGAAGGCGCCGAGAAACTGGGTCCAGAGGAAAGACTGGAAACCGAATGATTTTAAGAGGCCTGTGTATTTTCCTGGCAACATTTTAATCTCAAAATTCCCTGCTAGCTTGCTAGCAGGGTTTCCTTATAAAACCCCTCCCCCATCGATGGGGGAGGGTGGTTCATTGGCTGAATTATATAAATAATGGGCGCAAAAGTATAGTAATGATTGGTGCTCGACGGGCTTATTATAACCGGATCAAGGGCTTAAAAGTTGTGAGTTCAGGCACATAACGGGTCATCGGCGGGGTTTTAACAGGGTGCCGGAAAAGTCTCTTGAGAGGACCTTTTTGTAAGAAGTGTTCTGCGGGCGGCAGATAAAAATTGCGAGCTATTTGTCTGGCTGAAAGAATTAGCCTGAATTAGTGTATTTTAATTCGTTGACCGCCAGGTCCTCAAGTTCTTTCCAAAAACTTTGGGTTCTTCCCCTGGGGCGCCCCGGGGAACTTAAAGTCTTTGAAGGGGGCAGTTGGAAAGCTTTTCTACAGAAAGGTTCCCCGCAAAAAACTCTTTTCCGGCGTCCTTTTAAAACCCGGTGACTTTACCGTCGCCGTCTATGTCGATCTCTTCGGCCAGCGGGTGTTTGGGGAGTCCGGGCATCAAAAGCACATTGCCGCATACCGCTACAAGGAAACCCGCCCCGGCGTCGATCTTTACCCTCCTGACGGATACCTTAAAGCCGAGAGGCCGTCCCAACAGGTCCGGGTCGTCGGAGAGCGATTTGGGGGTCTTGGCGACGCAGACCGGGAGTGTAGAGTAGCCGAAGCTGCCGATCTCTTCGATATCTCTTTTGGCCTCGCCGGTGAACTCTACATCCAGAGCGCCGTACATCTCTCTGGCCACTATATTTATCTTTTCGGCGACCGGGATGTTAAGCTGGTATAAGTATTTGAAGTTCGGATGGTTTTCCGAGAGCGCCAGTAATGCCCCGGCCGCCTCGACTCCGCCCGCCCCGCCCCGTTCCCGCACATCCACGACATGGGCTGATACCCCCCTTTCACCAAGGGCGCCGAGGAGGGCCGAGAGTTCCTCTTCGGTGTCGTCATGGTAGCGGTTGACGGCGACGATAGACGGCACGCCGAATTTTTTTATGTTTTCGATGTGCTTTTCAAGGTTTTCAAGCCCCCTTACCATCGAAGCGGTATCCGTTTTGAGGTAATCCTTCGAGCCGCCGTGCAGACGCAGGGCCTTCAGTGTTGCGACGATTACCGCCGCCGAAGGCTTTAAATCCCCGCAGCGGCACTTGATGTCAAAAAACTTCTCGGCCCCGAGCTCGGTGGCGAACCCCGCCTCGGTCAGCACATAGTCGGATAATTTGAGGGCAAGTTTTGTGGCCAGAAGGCTGTTGCACCCGATAGAGATATTGCCGAAAGGCCCCCCGTGGATAAATACCGGCGCCCCCTCGTTGGACTGGACAAGGTTGGGATGTATAGCGTTTTTAAAGAGCGCGGCCGCGGCCCCGGTGACACCGAGGTCGGCTATTGTCACGGGCTTGCCGTCCTTGCAAAAGGCGACCACCACCCTCCCGGCGCGCTCCCTGAAGTCAGTCAGGCTGAGGCTTAAAGAGAGTATAGACATCATCTCCGAGGCCGCCGAGATGACGAACTCCTCGTCCCTCCCGCCCCCGGCCTTTCCGACCGGGACGCGCAGCTTCCTCAGTGTCCTGTCATTTACCGTAGACGCCCGCGGCCAGAGTATTCTTGCCGGGTCTATCGGAAGGGTGGCGTGATACATGTGGTTGTCTATGACGGAAGAGATGAGGTTGTGAGCGGTTACGATCGAATAGTCGTCTCCGGTAAATTGCAGTGTGATGTCGTCGGCGGGCAAGACCTGCGACAGCCCGCCCCCGGTGGCCCCGCCCTTGGCGCCGAAAAACGGCCCCAGGCTCGGCTGCCTCAGACACGCCGCGGCCTTCCTGCCGAGCAGCTTCAATGACTGCGTAAGCCCGATGGTGAGAGTCGTCTTTCCCTCGCCGGCCGGGGTCGGGCTCATCGCCGTCACAAGGATGAGTTTTCCATCGGGCCTGCCCTTGAGTTCCTCGAGGAGTTTTGAATCCACCTTCGCGATATGGCGGCCGTAGTGGATAAGGCGCTCTGACGCGATCCCCAGTTCACCGGCGATATCGTCGATAGGCCTTAATTTAAAAGAAAGGGCGATCTCCGGATCCGTTCTCATAGACATTAGGGTTAGCATACGCCATAATCCCAGTCAACAGGTTAAATCACAAAATTCCCTGTAGCAAACTCCGGGGTATCTGAAAACAGCCAGTGTCCTGTTTCAGAAGGTCTTTTGTCTTTTTTACTAAACACCAGGTCCATTGCGAGCTAGCTTGCAAGCGAGGAGCAATCGCCCCGAAGCGCGCTCCAGCGCGCAAGAAGGCCTAATGTATTGCGCGACAAGCCGCGGAGTATTTACCCTGAGAGAGGATAAGGTGTTTTAATTTGCCGACCGCCATGTCCTTTTTCAGCGGTCTCTCAATTTGGCATGGACTAAAAGAGGTCAAAAAAGTATAATTTTTTTATGGGCGTGAAGAGAGAGGACCAATCATATTTTTCGGCGGTCTGCGTCGAGCGCTGCGGCGGGATGTGTTGCGACCCGTGGTGGGGGATAATCTCTTACACCATGGTCAAGGAGGGGGGGCTCTCGAACCTGAGGCAAGAGGTATTGAAGGGGATAAAGGGACGTCAGGAGCGTATCGTGGAGGGGTATGTCACGAACGAGTCTCCGAAGAGGCATCTGTTCAGGTCGCCTGAGAAGTATAATGTGTCGGTGAGGGATATAAAGGTGAGCGGTAACTCCCTGGCGGTAAATATAATGGCGATGTTCGCCTTCCGCTGCCTGTTCCTTTCGGAAGAGAAGGTCTGTGCCGTCCACCCGTCAATCCTCGGCGGCGAGATAAGGCCTCCGCACTGCGGGTACATGGGTTCTCTGAATGTGAAGCCCGGCGAGAAGGGGTACTGCAGGGTAATCCACGCCGCCGAAGGCAACGGCGCCGTTGGGCAGGCGATAGAGGTCGAAAAGGGCGCAAGCTCAAGGCACTACCTCGAAGGGGTCGATACCATCGATGAGGCGGCCGACAGGGTGGTGGAGAGCATAAAGGTCTTTTGCGGGAAGAAGACCCCGCATCTGCTGCCGCAGGAGAAGAAATCAACCCCCGGCAGGAACGACCCGTGCTGGTGCGGTAGCGGCAAGAAGTTCAAGAAGTGCCACGGATGAGGGGTTATAATCACAAAATTCCCTGCTAGCTTGCTAGCAGGGTTTCCTTATAAAAATAAAAACCCTCCCCCATCGAGGGGGAGGGAAGGGTGGGGGTGAAAACAGGTTTTCACCCTCCCAGCTTCCCGTTGCATCGGAAGAGCGCAACGGGAGCCAGCCCTCCCATCAAGGGAGGGCTGGGCTTAAGGAGATACCCACTAGCAGGGCTAGCGGGGTGGTTCATTCAAACTCTTTCTTGTGACAGGACCCGATGTACTTCGGACCGTCGAGCGTCTTTACGAAGTCGGTCCTCATGCAGGCTGCTTCCAGGGCCGTCTCATTGATTAAGCCTATCTTGCCGTGGGAGTTTACCTCTTCGTCAGTGACGACCGCCTCGATCTTGCCGATACTAATATATGAGCTTGCTGACATATGATGGCATATCTTCGGCCCTTACGAAGTTTATCCCCTCAAGACCCCTGTTCGAGTGGAATACCAGGCTCTGCGGGCCGTTGGGCGAGTATTTGTACTCTTTTTCCAGCATGAACTTCTTCTCACCCTCGCAGGCCGCGTACCAGGCGTCTTTTTTATCCCCCGAGGCCACAAGATACTTAAACGCGTCGGCCGGGGCGATCCTGGTAAGCCTCACGTATTTACCGTACCTCCTGGGGACTACGAAGGCCGGGGTGCCGTTGACCCTCTTGCAGAGCGCGTAGACATACTGGTAGAGGTCGGCGCTTGAGTAGCTCTCCTTAAGCTTCCCGTTCGGGGGCGTCGAGAGTCCCGCATAGGACGGTACTGCCGGGGTCCTGTAGTTGAGCGGCTGCGGGGCCGAGTGCGTGATCAAAAACGACCTGTTGACGGCATCCGCGCTTGAGACCTCCGCCGCCGAGACCGTGAATGAGCCGGCGCAACCGTAGACCTCGCCGTTGTTGTTCTCGGGCGCCCGATCGAGGGCCGCGCCGTTTCCCGTACAGAGAGCTTTAAACCCTTCGTAGACAGCACTTTGATCGGCAGAGGCCGGAACGGTAGTCATTGTCAGGTAGTCATCGACCGCATAAACGGCCGTGAAAGCCTTTGATTCTACGAGCTTTTCCCTGAGACTAATCTCCCCGGCATGCGCCGCTCCCGCAAAAAGGGCGGCGGAAAACAAACTCAGTGTAACAGTTCTAAGGACCGTAGGAAATCTGCGCATAGACACCCCTCAATATTTATTGTTATAAAACGCCTTATATAGCTATCGGAAGATGTCCTGAAAACTTTAGTAGGATGTTGAAAAAAAACCTGCTGCCGCAATCCATTCATGGATTGCCGGGGGTCGGGTTGCGTTTTTTTGGCGACATGTTAAAACCCCCTGGTTTTGAGCTGTTAAAAAATAAACATTTATCAGCAGGACCTGTCGCGTTACAATGATTGGATGAATCATTCGAGGAAAAGGGTCATCCCGCCCTACCTTATAGCTTCCGCCATAGTGATAGTATTATCCATCCTTACGGTCTATCCGATCTCGCTGCTTCAGTTCCTGGAGGCGAAGACCTACGACTGGAGGTTTCAGCTGAGGGGCGCGCGCGCCACGGGCGGCGAGGTCGCCATAGTGGCGATAGACGAGAAGGCGATCTCGGAGAGAGGCAGATGGCCCTGGGACAGAGAGACCACGGCGGGGCTCGTAAAGGCGGTCTCCGAACTCGGGCCGAAGGTGATCGCCATAGACATCGTCTTCAGCGAGCCTGATCAAAACGGCGCGATGAAGATGATAGGGGAGCTTAAGGAAGGGGTGACCGAAGACGGGTACGGCAAGCGTCTTCTTCTTATGGAAAAGCCCGTCGACAGCGACACGCTCCTTGCCGAAACTCTACAGGGGGTCGGCAATGTGGTCCTCCCGCTCGTCTTTCTCGTCCCGAAGCGCTGGGAGGGGATGAAGGAGGGGGCCGAGCCGTCGTACATACGCACCGCCGAGTTCCCTTTTACCAAACCCGGAAGTTTCTTCGAGCCGTACACGGCAAGCCAGGTCCTGCCTCCTCTTAACGTGCTGGCGAAGTCGAGCGCCGCGATGGGCAGCATCTACACCGCGTACGACATCGACGGGACGATACGCCGGGAGCCGCTCGGCATAAAATTCAAGAAGGGCTACTACCCCTCCTTCGGGCTTGAGGCGGCCCGCCTCTTCCTCGACGTGCCCAAAGACAAAGAGGCGCTGTACTCGGGCGACGGGATAGGCCTCGGCGAGCGTTTCATCCGGACGGATGAGTCAGGGAAGGCCCTTATAAATTACGCCGGGCCCGCCGGGACCTTCCCGGTATACTCGGCCGCCGACATCCTGTCGGGCAAGGTCTCCGCGGATAAGCTCAAGGACAAGGTCGTAGTCATCGGCACCACGGCCATAGGCACCTATGATGTCCATGTCACGCCGTACGCCAACATGCCGGAGGTCGAAAAGCAGGCCTCGGTCATCGAGTGCATCATCCACAACAATTTCATCGAGAGGTATAAGACCCAGTGGCTGATGGTCGTGGGTTTCATGCTGTTTTCAGGGGTGGTCCTCGTGACGGCGCTTCAGAGAATGAGGGCCCTTGGCGGGGCCGCCCTCTCGGCGGTGTTCTTCGCCGCCTACCTTTATACGGCGTACGCCCTCTTCGCGTACAAAGGCTACTGGCTTGACTTCATAACTCCGTCTCTGGCGATATTTTTCCTCTACTCCTCGGTCACGGGCTACAGGCACATGACCGAGGAGAGGAAGGTGAGGGAGATAAAGGAGATATTCAGCTCCTATGTCACCGAGAAGGTCTTCGACGAGCTTGTGAGAAACCCTGAGATGGCGAAGCTCGGAGGGGCGAGAAAAGAGGTGACGATACTCTTCTCCGACATAAAGGGCTTTACAGGCATCTCCGAGACAAAGGAGCCGGAGGAGGTCGTAAGCCTTCTGAACGAGTACTTGAAGACCATGACCGAGGTCGTCTTCAGGTGGGACGGCACGCTCGATAAGTTCATCGGTGACGGCGTGATGGTATTCTGGGGGGCCCCCACGGAACAGGAAAACCACGCCGAGCTCGCCGTACGGTGCGCCATAGACATGATAAGCAGCTTGAAACGCCTGAGGAGCAAATGGATGTGGGAGGGGAAGGTCCCGCTCGACATCGGTATCGGGATAAATACCGGGGAGGTCATCGTCGGGAACATGGGGGCCGAGGGCAAGAAGATGGACTACACCGTCATAGGCGACCCGGTGAACCTCGCCTCCAGGGCCGAGACCCTGACCCGCAGCTACAACGCCCACATAATAATAACCGAGTTCACCTACAGGCGCGCCAAGGAGATGTTCAATCAGCAGATAGGCCATATAGCGGTCAGCGAGCTCGACAAAGTCAAGGTAAAGGGCAGAGAAGAACCGGTGACGGTCTACGGTGTAGAGCCGGTCGATTGAAAAGTGGAGGAGAAGCGGGCCTTTTAATATTTCCTTCGGGTTGAATGGGTGTGCCACTCCGCAATCCCGTCGCTTTAGCGGCGGGTCAAGGCTGGCAAATACAAATGATCTTCCATACCATCAAAATTCT
>JACRCH010000032.1 GCA_016219115.1 Deltaproteobacteria bacterium | reverse complement strand
CTCTCCTCTTATACGCCCGTATTCATACTCGAAGGTTTTTTTATCCCATCTTCCCAAATTATACGCGAACGCCCCGTGGGGTTAAGGCCAGGGGGCTGCCGGACCGTTAAAATTAAAGGTCTGTATGCAGGTTTTTAACGAACGATCATCTCCAGCCCGGGACACCCCCTTCGAGCTTAAGATACCGGCGAAGGAGAACAGGCTCCTCCGTTTTTCCTGTATAATCGTACTGTTGCTTCTGACCTCGGGGGGTGTAGCGGTCATATCGTACCTCTATCACGGGAAGGCCGGGGAAGACCTTCCGTCCACCCTCCTGTGGCTGATTAGCTGGTTCGCTATCGACTTCTACTTCTTCTATGTCCTCGTCTGGAACCTTGCAGGTACGGAGATCATCCGGTTCGACGGGGAAAGTTTGACGGTACGCTACGACATCGAAGGCTGCGGCAGGACCAAAAGGCTTCCGGCCTCCGGCATCTCGGAGATAAGCGTAGAGAGGGCCTCGGGGCTGAACGAACTCTTCGGCGTCTCGGGAGGCACGGTCAAGGCAGTCTGCGAAGAGGAGCCGCACTGGTTCGGCATCGAAATATCCGATGAAGAGGCCCTTGCGATAGTCCGGGAGCTTAAGTCCCGTTTAAAAAGACAGGAGGCAGGAAGTGATCACCCATGTAGTATTGTTCAGGCTCAAGGACAGAAGCGCTGAGAGCGTCGCACGGGCGAAAAAGGTGCTCGAAGGGCTCTCGGGGAAAGTGCCGGTACTGCGCCACCTCGAGACAGGAACCGATGTCATAAGGTCGGCACGGTCTTATGACATCGCGCTCATAGCGAAGTTCGATACGATTGAAGACCTCGAAGCGTACCAGAACCACCCGTTCCATGTCGAGGTCGCCGGATACATGGCGGGGGTAAGGGAATCGGCAATCGCGGTCGACTACGAATCATAGGCGTCAAGTATGTTGTTCGACAGACTTAACGCCTGAAAAACTCTCAAAACAGCCATTGCGGGCGCGGCGTTGCGATCTCGCATAAATGAACGCTTGAAGATTGTTTAGCAGGTTGCTGGAAAACGCAACCCGACCCGACCAACCGGCGGGTCCCCCGGCAATCCATGGACGGAAAAGCCAAATTGCAAAAGTCGAGCGATTTGCCGGTCGCTTTTGCTTCTCGCGATGACGTACGCAAAACACTCAAACCAAATGAACCACCCCGCTAGCCAAGCTGCGGGGGATCTCAAAAACCTCCAAATTTCGTTGAAGAAGGTTTTTGTATTATCCTTTAACAAAATACCGGAGGGGTATTGCGTAGCGAGCATAAGGAGAGCGAACGAGCAAGCTCCGGCCCTCTATTGCGAGTGAACTTGACAGCGAGCGGAGTCCAATACCCCGAAAAACGCGCGGCAGCGCGCAAAAAAAACTTTTACAAAAGCGCAGCAAGCTGCGGGGTATTAAAATTCTCCGCCATAAATGACATAGAATTTTGATGGTATGGAAGATCATTTGTATTTGCCAGCCTTGACCCGCCGCTAAAGCGACGGGATTGCGGCTGGCACACCCATTCAACCCTAAAAGGGAATAAAGACAAAAAAAGGAAGATTAATTGGAAGAATCACAGAAAAAGATACTCGACCTGATGAAAGAAAGCGCATACAAGCCCATGTCCTTCCAGGAGCTTGTCCATCTCTTTGACGTAAAGAAAGATAAGAGGGACAGGTTCAAGCGCGTGGTGAAGGATATGGTCTCGGAAGGGACCCTGGTGAAGATCAGGGGCGGCAGGTACGGGCTGCCATCGAAGATGAACCTTGTGACCGGCGAGCTTATCTGCCACCCGGACGGCTTCGGTTTCGTGAGGCCGGAAGAGGGCGGCGAAGACATATTCATAAACCAGCGAAGACTCGCCGGAGCGATGCACGGGGACTCGGTAGTGGCCAGGGTGGAGGGCTTCAAGGACCGTGGCAAGCGCGAAGGAAAGGTGATACGGATAGTAAAAAGGGCCCACAAGGTCATAACCGGAAGGTTCGAGAGGGGCAAGGGCTTCGGCGTCGTCGTCCCCTCCGACGAGCGGATACTCGAGCGCATAGTGATACCCCCGAGGGAGACCAGGGGAGCGGTCGAGGGGACTATCGTCACGGTAGAGATAACCCGCTGGCCAGGCCCCGATACCGTTCCTGCCGGAAAGATACTTGAGCTTCTCGGCGACCCTGACGACCCGGATGTGGAGGCGGAGGTAATCTTAAAGAAGTTCGGCCTTCCCAACAGGTTCCCGGCGGCCGTTGTCCACGAGGTGAAGGGTATCCCGACGGCAGTCCTGGAAAAGGAGATCGAAGGCAGGGTAGACCTGAGGGACAAGACGACGATAACCATAGACGGCGAGACCGCCAGAGACTTCGACGACGCCGTATCGATAGACAGGACGGGGCACGGCTACAGGCTCAGGGTCTCCATAGCGGACGTGAGCCACTACGTGAAGGAAGGCACCGGGGTCGACACGGAGGCGTACGCCCGGAGCACCAGCGTTTACTTCCCGGACAGGTGCGTACCGATGCTCCCGGAGGCGCTCTCCAACGGGATATGCAGTTTGAACCCCGACGTGGAGAGGCTCACCATGACCGCCGAGCTGGAGTTCGACAGCGGCGGGCATGTAACGAAGAAGAGATTCTATGAGAGCGTCATAAAGAGCGCCGAGCGGATGACCTACACGAATGTAAAGAAGCTCCTCCATAACGAGGACCCGGCTTTGACCATCAGGTACTCCGGCATACTCGATGACCTGAGGCTCATGGCCGAACTCGCCGAAAAGCTCACGGAGGGAAGGAAAGAGGCCGGGTCCATCGACTTCGACCTCCCGGAGCCGCAGATAATAATCGACATAGAGGGTAACGTCGAGGACATCGTACGGTCGGAAAGGAATGTCGCCCACCGCCTCATCGAGGAGTTCATGCTCGCCGTCAACAAGGCCGTGGCCGAGGAGTTCTCCCACAGGGATTTACCGTTCCTCTACAGGGTCCATGACGAGCCTGACGAGGAATCCGTCCGTGACTTCGCGGAGTTCGTCGCCGGCTTCGGCCTCCACTTCAAACCAGGCGGCCCAAAGGCGTTCCAGAAGGTATTGAAGTCCGTGGAAGGGAAGTCCGAGGAGCGTCTTGTCAACCATGTCCTGCTGCGGTCGATGAAGCAGGCCGTCTATTCTGAAGAGAATGTCGGGCACTTCGGGCTCGCCTTCAAGGACTACGCGCACTTCACCTCTCCCATCAGGAGATACCCCGACCTTATTGTCCACAGGCTCTTAAAGCTCTTGATCCACGGGAAATACACCAGGGAAGTAAGGGACAGGGTAGAGACGCTCCTGCCGGAGATGGCGGGGCACACTTCGGCGCGCGAAAGGAAGGCGATGGAGGCCGAAAGGGAGATAGCGGACCTCAAGAAGTGCCAGTTCATGAGGGACAAGGCCGGGGAAAGCTTTGAGGGTTTCATAACCGGCGTGACGAGCTTTGGGCTCTTCGTCGAGCTCAAGGACTACTTCGTAGAGGGGCTCATACACGTCTCCACGCTCCTTGACGACTACTACATCTTCGACGGGAAGAGGCACGCTCTGACGGGCGAGAGCACGAAGCGGGCCTTCCGTCTCGGAGACCCCGCGAAGGTGACGATAACGAAGGTGGACCTCGAGAGGAGAAGGATAGACCTTGTCCTCTCGGAAGAGTTCACCGGCAAGGCGCGCCAAAAAAGAAGAGGCAAGAAGAGATGAGCTCCTTAAGGTTTCATCTGGCCTACAAGAACTTCAGGAGGCTTCGCACGATCGTGACCGTCCTTACCCGGCACGGCTTCCGGCCCCTGCTGGAGCGGCTCCGCCTCACCGGAATACTTACGCTCCCGCAGAGGATACTCGGGGGCAAGGCCGCCAGAAGGGAGCTCGATCTCACCACGGCCGAGAGGGCGCGCAGGGCCCTTGAGGAGCTCGGGCCGACCTTCATAAAGTTCGGCCAGATAATCTCCACGAGGCCCGACATCATCCCCCAGGACTTTATCGTCGAACTCTTAAAGCTTCAGGACTCGGTCGCTCCGATCCCGTTCTCCGAGGTCGTCTCCGTCGTGGAGGCCGAGTTTAAAAGGCCCGTCAGAGAGATCTTCCTGAAGATCGACGAAGAGCCGATGGCCGCCGCCTCGATAGCCCAGGTCCACAGGGCCACCACCCTTTCAGGCGAAGAGGTCGTCGTCAAGGTGCAGAGGCCCAATATAGAGGAGACTATCGACACGGACATCACGATCCTCGGCTACATCGCCAGGCTCGCCGTAAAGTACATCCCGGAGAGCAGGCTCTATGATCCCGAGGGCATGGTCGAGGAGTTCTCCAGGACCATAAAAAAGGAGATGGACTTCACGCTGGAGGCGAGCTACACCGAGAGGTTCAGGCAGAACTTCGCGGACGACGCCCGGGTAACTGTGCCCAGGGTCTACTGGGAGCTTACCGGAAGAAATGTTTTGACCATGGAGAGGATCCATGGAATAAAGATAGACAGGACAGAGAAGCTCAAAGAGGCCGGGATAGACACGGAGAAGCTGGCGCACCTGGTCGTGGACATCTTCTTCAAGCAGGTCTTTGACTTCGGCCTCTTCCACGGGGACCTGCATTCGGGCAACATCTTCGTCATCTCGGATGAAAAGCTCGCGCTCGTGGATTTCGGCATAGTCGGCAGGATCGACTCGGCCATGAAACAGTACCTCGCCGACATCCTCATAAGCTTCGTGAAGGGTGACTTCGAGGGGCTCACGAAGGTCTACCAGAAGATGGGGATTCTCCCGGAGTCGATAGACAGGGCGGCGTTCGAGCGGGAATATTATGACATAATGCTCCACTACTTCGGGCGCCCGTTCAAGAGCGTGAGGATCGGGGAGCTGCTGATGGACTACATAAGGCTCGCGGCGCGTCATAACATAATGCTCCCCAGAGACCTCCTCCTCTTCGATAAATGCATCCTTGAGCTTGAGGGGCTCTCAAGGCTTCTTTTCCCGGATGTCAACATCTTGAAGGAGAGCGAGCCGTACGCCGCGAAGCTCTACCTTGAGCGGATGAGCCCGAAGGCCTTTGTCGATGACGCGGTATCCGTGGTCTCCGACTACCACGAGCTCTTGCATAACCTGCCGGGGCAGACCGGAGACATCCTTAAAAAGATACTCGACGACAAGCTCAGGATTGAGTTCATGCACAAGGGGCTTGAGGATTTCATGGGCGAGATGGACAGGTCTTCCAACAGACTCACCTTCGGGATAATAGTGGCGGCCCTTGTCATCGGCTCGTCCCTTGTAATATCGTCGGAGACCGCCCCCATGATAGGAGGATACGCCGCCCTCGGGGTCATCGGCTTTCTGATAGCCTCTTTTCTGGGGTTCTGGCTGGCGCTCCAGATTCTGAAGTCAGGGAAGTTCTGACGGGTTTGCCGGGAAGCTTAAAACCGTCATCGGGTCATTGGACGGATGATTAGCCCGGACGGTCCGGTCTTTAAGTAAAACGCCCTGGCGTCAAAAGCGGCCCCTCGTTGTTACGGCGATTTTTTTCAGCATCATCCGGGAGCCGGCTTTACGCGTAACACCCATGGACCACCCCGCTAGCCTTGCCAGCGGGGTATCTCCTTAAGCCTTCCCTCCCTTGATTGCGAGGGCTGGCTCCCGTTGCGCTCTTCCGATGCAACGGGAAACGGGGAGGGCGAAAACATTTTTTCACCCCCTTCCCTCCCCCATCGATGGGGGAGGGTTTTACAAGAAAACCCTGCTAGCAAGCTAGCAGGGAATTTCGTGATTAAAATTCAGGCAAATAAAAATACAGGCTTTTCCAATCTATGAAGGTATTCAAAAACTCGGCGACTCTCGGTAAGATCAAAAACCCGGTGCTGACGCTGGGAAACTTCGACGGGCTCCATCTCGGACACAGGAAGATCATCAAAAGCGTTGCGGCCAGGGCGAAAAAGCTCGGAGTCCCCTCGGCCGTCTACACATTCGACCCGCACCCTCTTAAGGTCGTGTCCCCGCTCAAGAGTCCGCCGCTTCTGCTCGACATCGAGGACAAGACAAGGCTCGTAGGGGAGGCGGGGATCGATTACCTCATATTCGCGCGCTTCACTCGCGAGTTCGCTGAAAAGCACCCGAGGGAGTTCGTGGAAGAGGTCATGCTGCCGCTCTCCGTACGCGAGGTCTGGGTCGGCCATGACTTCAAGTTCGGCAGAAGCAAGACCGGGACTGTAGAGTACCTCAAAGAGCTCGGAGGCGAGTTCGGCTTCAGGGTCGTCGTCGTGGACGCCTATAAAAAAGGCGGGCATATCGTCAGCAGCTCCCGCATCCGCTCTCTTGTCAGCGCCGGGAAGGTCGGGCAGGCCGCCGGGCTTCTGGGGAGGAGATACTCGATAAAGGGACGCGTGGTGAAGGGGAGAAACATTGGCAAGGGCATGGGATTCCCCACCGCCAACCTCAAGGTGTCGAGCGAGCTTCTCCCTGCCGGGGGCGTCTACGCGGCGTACGCAGCGGTAGACGGGAGGACCCTTCCGGCGGTCTTGAACATCGGCAAGGCCCCGACATTCGGCGGCAGGGATACGACCGTCGAGGTCCATATACTGGACTTCAACGGCGACATATACGGCAGGGAGATGGAGGTAAGCTTCGTCAGAAGGATCCGCTCGGAGAAGGCCTTCAAGTCAAAGGAAGGGCTTGTGGCGCGGATCAAAAAGGACGCTGAACGGGCAAGGGCCATACTTACGGGGCCGCGAGCTGCGCTCGTCCCTTGACACCGGGACCGGCTCTCAAACCCGCCTTTACGGACGGGGAGTTCCCGCTGAATGAACCACCCCGCAAGCCTTGCTGCGTGGTATCCGTTGGGAAATCTGTTGTTATATACGCGGCAAGCCGCGCTTAATTAAACCCGAAGGAAATATTAAAACATCTTAAGGAGCACATCTTGGAGATAGACGGACACACAAAGCTGGTTGCCATATTCGGCGACCCCGTTGAACACACGCTCTCGCCCGCCATACACAACGCGGCGTTCAAATCCCTCGGCTTGGACCTCGCCTATGTGCCTTTTCACGTGCGGCCCTCTGACCTTAAAACAGCGGTCGCCTCGATAAAGGCCCTCGGCATGGCCGGCGTCAACGTCACCATACCCCACAAGGAGAAGGTGATGAGGTTTTTAGACGATATCGACCATCTCGCTAAGGAGGTCGGTGCCGTAAATACCGTCGTAAACAAGAAGGGGCGGCTTGTCGGCTACAACACCGATGGGGTCGGCTATCTGTTGAGCCTCCGTGAGGATACCGGTTTTGTGGCCGGAGGGAAGAAGGTCATGATACTGGGCGCCGGCGGGGCCTCAAGAGCGATATTCTACGCCGTGCTGGAGGCGAAACCGAAATCCGTTGTGATCTCCAACAGGACCCTCAAAAGGGCAAACGACCTCGCCGGAGAGTTCAGGAGGATATTCAGGAAGGCGGAGATAAGGACCGTCCCCTTTGAAAAGAATCTTTTAAGCGAGGAGGCCGCAGAGACCGACCTTCTCATAAACACGACCTCGCTCGGGATGATGAACCAGGGAAGGCTCGATTTCCCTGTGGAGAGCCTTCCGAAAGGCTCCGTCGTATCCGACATAGTCTACCGCCCGCTCGCTACTGAGCTGTTGAAGAAGGCCCGGAGGAGAGGACTCAAGACCCACGACGGGCTTTCCATGCTGGTGCGCCAGGGCGCGATAGGCTTTGAGCTCTGGACGGGTAAAAAGGCCCCGCTTGAGCTGATGAGAAAGGCGGCCTTGAAGGCCCTCGGGCTCAAGAACGCGCGGTAGGTCTCTTTTCCGTGACGCCGATAGACTGGAACCGTTCAGGACAGAGATGAAGATAGTATTTATCGCCGACGCCCACTTGAAAGGGCTTGACGACCCGAACCAGAAGAAATTCGTGGATTTCCTCGACTCGCTATGCGGAGCGGACAAGCTCGTCGTCCTCGGCGACCTCTTTGACTTCTGGACCGGATACAACAGAGTGGTCGAGATGAACTACAGGCCCGCCCTTGAGGCCCTTTTGAGGCTTAAGAGGCGCGGTGTAGATATCGTCTATATCGAGGGCAACCACGATTTTTCCATGGGGAGCTTCTTTACCGACACCTTGAAGGCGCTGGTCTGCCCCGACTCCCACATCCTTGAGCTTAACGGCAAACGGTACTACCTCTCGCACGGCGACACCATTGGCATGACCTTCGGGTACAGGCTCTGGAGGGGGTTCTTAAGAAGCCCCCTGTTCGGCGTCACGGCGCGCCTGGTCACGCCGCGCGGAGTTTGGAAGGCGGCCTTATATTTGTCGAACAGGAGCAGGGACCGCCACAACAGGGGGTCGTCAAGGTACAACGCCACGGAAAACTCCATCCGTGAGTTCGCGGCAAAAAAGTTGAGCGAAGGGGTCGACGGGGTCATAACGGGCCACTCGCACTCTCCCGGAGTACACAACCTCAAGGGCGGCGTCTACGCCAACCCCGGCAGTCTCATCGACGGGGAGTACCTTGTCTGGGAGGACGGGGCCTTCAAGGTCGAGCGCGGCGGCGGTCAAAACCGCTGACCGACAACTTTGATGGCCGCCGGGAACCCGCTAGCTATGCGTCTTCAAATCCGCCGTAAGGATATGCAGGGGACCCTTGCGCCCCATCCCCCCGTCTACTTCTCGGTCCATCAAAGGCTCTAGCGCAGGCGCCGTTTTCGGCGTTGACTGCGAGCCGGATAAAAACTATACTATTGAAGAACCCAGCGGCTTCTCCGCGGTACATGCGCTCGAGACGCGTTTTGAAGAACACTCTGAAGGAGGCCTCTATGAGATTAAAGTCCGTGGTTTTCCTGGCTCTGCTGCCGGTCCTGACGGCCTGCGCCGCTGATTGCGAGCGTGTCATAAAATATGAAGGGTTCAATATCGGCAAGACAAGACTCGAAGCCCCGGCATACATCAGGGAAGAAAAGATGCCGATAAGCTGGAAGCTTTTGACGGACAACCTTCCGGCTTTCGTGGTAACGAGCGATATTTTAAAGGCCGCCGATGAAACCCAGTACTCGACATGCCTCAGGCTCAAGACCGCCCCGGACCAGGACAAACAGGCGCTCAAGGCCAAGTTTAAACAGCACAACGCGTATATCGACGAGCTTGCAGAGATACTGCAGTACCCGCCCGATGTGCTTCCCCAAAAGCTTGATGCGTGGAATAAGAAGCTGGAGTATCTGATAAAGGCGGAGAAGAAGGACGAGACCGGTGAGACGAAACCGGCGACTGATGGGAAGGCCCCGGGAGCCGAAAAACCGGTTGCCACAAAACCCGCCCCGGCCGCTGAAAAGCCGTCTGAAAAAGCCGCTACCCCGGCTGTCAGCGCCCCGGCCTCTGAAAAACCAGCCGACGGAGCCGCAGACACGGACACATTGACCTCGCCGGATACGACTGCCGCGCCGCCCGCTCCCTGACCTCCCTGGAGGTCAGGTGGCCGGGACGGTGTCGGCCGCTTTAATGCTTACGACAAGGGAGCCGGCGATCCTGTCGCCGAACCGCGCCCCGGCATCGTCGGTGTAGATAAGTATCATCTCAAGGGCGACTACCGCCGCCCACACGATTGCAACGATGGCCTTTCCGAGATACGGTATCCAGCCGACGACAAACCACAAGCCGATCAGAAGGCCGAAGACCGCGTTTCTAAGGACGCTCATCTTGAAATCAGCGGGTATCCCTGGGTTTTCGGCTGAGACTGCCTTAAGACCTATTATCCTTTTACCCAGTGACTGCCCGCCCTTGAGCCCGTCGGAGATCAAAATATAGGTCACTCCGGCCAGAGGCCCGACCATTGTCGGGAAGGCGAAAAAGGCCCCCACGATAAGCATGTCTATGAGCTTGGCTAAAAAACGTTCAAGGATGTCCGCCTTGCTGAAAAGACGCCCTTCCCGTTCCATGGCCTCGATCACCTTAAAAGAGAAGCCCTCCGACATTTAAGCCACCCCTGTTACCGGATTCGATTTTTTACTGAAAGACCGCGAAAAGCGTTTTTACGACGAGGCGGTCTCCGGCCGGTCCTCTGAAACGGGATAATAACGCGCGCGGCGGCGTTCAGGCCTTTTCGTCGCACTGACAATTATTCACTCTGAAGACTCTTTTGTAAAGAAGATAAACGCCATCGCCGGCCTCTTCGAAGACTCCCGCATGGCAAAGTTGACCCCGTCAAAGCTCCAGCCTTCACTTACCAGGGAGTTGACGGCCTTCTCTATCTCCTCGTCGGTCACCGTGGAAATTTCGACTACCTTGTACTTGATCATCTTGTTCTGGAAGTTTTCCCTGTTGATGTACCCTCCCTGCTTAAGGGGGGGGATTGCAGAGAAATAGGATAAAATAAATCAGGGGCGGGGTCAATCAAAAACCCCGCCCCTATGTTTTACAGGCCGCCGGCAAAGACCCCTGGGGGAAACTTTCTGTAGAAGGTTTCCCCCAGAGACCCCCTTCAAAGACTTTAAGTTTTTGGAAAGAGTTTGAGGACCTGGCGGTCAGCCAATTTTAGAACAATCCCATTATTGGCTAAGACCTGTTAAGCAAAATAGTTCGCAACTTTATATCTGCCGTCCGCAGGACACTTTTTACAAAAAGGTTCTCTCAAGGGGTCCTTCCCGGCGGCCTGTTATTACCTGAATATCTTCGGCGCGCCGCCTTCGGCGGCCTTCTTCTCGTCACGCGCCTTTTTGGCGGCCTCAGACGGCTGGTAGGTGCAAAACGGCTCCTCGTCCATGTAGTTGCCTGTGAAGGCGTAGGCCCTGGCACTGCACCCTCCGCAGACCTTCCTGAACTCGCAGTATCCGCACCTGCCGTTGTAGTCGTCCCAGGACCTCATCTCCTGGAAGACCTTCGAGTTGTCCCATATCTTGTGGAACTCCTCTTTTCTTATATCGCCGCACTCCACATCGAGGAAACCGCATATCTGGACCTTGCCGGTGTTCGAGACGAAGGCGAAAGACTGGCCGCCCATGCAGCCCTTGCTCATGGCGTCCATGCCGTGGGTCTCCGGGGTGACGGTTATGCCCTTCTCCCTCTCCTTCTGCCTGAAGATCCTGTAGTAATGGGGGGCGCAGGTGGGTTTGAACTGAAGCGGCACCTTCTCCCTCATCTCGTAAAACCAGGTGAGCGACTTCTCGTAGTCCTCGGGGGATATCTCCTGGTCCTTAAGCTGCGCGCCCCTGCCTGTGGGGACAAGGAGGAACGGGTGGTGCGCCTTTGCCCCGAGGCTTATGACGAGCTCGAGTATCTTCGGGAGCTCGGCGAGGTTATGCTGGGTTATAGTAGTGTTGACCTGAAAGTCGAGGCCGACCTTCTTCACGTTCTCTATGGCGGTCATTACCGAGGCGAAAGCGCCCTGGACGCGCCTGAAGTTGTCGTGGCTTTCGGCAGTTGCGCCGTCTATGGAGAAGCTCACCCTCTGGATGCCGGACTCTATCATCTTTTTAGCCGTCTCCTCGGTGACGAGGAACCCGCACGGGGCCATGACCATCCTCAAGCCGAGCTTCGTGCCGTGTTTGGCTATGTCCCAGATGTCGTCTCGGAGCATCGGCTCTCCGCCCGTCATGATCATGATGGGGTTTGAGAACGAGGCGACGTCGTCGAGGAAGTCGAAGCACTCCTTCGTGGTAAGCTCGTTCGGATAGGGACCGAAACGCGCGGCGGCCCTGCAATGGATGCAATCGAGGTTACACGACCTCGTAAGTTCCCACGCTATGAGTTTGGGGAGCCACTTCCTCCCGCCGCTCTTGTCAGGCCCTTTCGGCATCCCCGGGACTTCGTGGGGATGGCCCTTGGGCATACTCCCGTGCATATGCATGACTACTCTCCTTTTCTAAACCGCCTTGAGCGGCTTATCGTTGTTTATGCAGCAACCTTGCCGCTTCTTTCGCGAAGTACGTAAGTATCATGTCGGCACCGGAGCGCTTTATCGACATGAGCGACTCCATCATCGCCCTGTCCCCGTCGAGCCAACCCTTCTCGGCAGCGGCCTTTATCATCGAGAACTCTCCGCTGACATTGTAGGCGGCCACCGGAAATTTGAACTCGGTCTTTATCCTTGTGATTATATCCAGATACGGCAGGGCTGGCTTGACCATCACTATGTCGGCCCCCTCCTCTATGTCGAGGGCGACCTCCCTTAAAGCCTCATCCGTATTGCCAGGGTCCATCTGGTAGCTCCTCCTGTCCCCGAACTGAGGGGTCGACTCGGCCGCCTCCCTGAACGGGCCGTAGAAGGCGCTGGCGTACTTGGCGGCGTAGGACATTATCGGAATATTGGTAAACCCATTATCATCGAGGATATCCCTAATGGCGGCGACCCTGCCGTCCATCATGTCGGAAGGGGCTACGATGTCGGCGCCGGACTCTGCGTGGGAAAGGGCCTCCCGGCTCAACAGCTCCAGAGTGGCGTCGTTGTCCACGTCCTTGTTTTTTATGATGCCGCAGTGCCCGTGCGAAGTGTATTCGCACATGCAGACGTCGGTTATGACCAGAAGCTCCGGGGTCTTGTCCTTGACGGCCTTTATCGCCTCCTGTACAGGCCCCCCGGGGTCGAAGGCGCTGGAGCCGGTCTCGTCCTTGTGTTCGGGGATGCCGAACAGGATGACGGCCGGGATACCGAGCGACCTGATCTCCTTCGCCTCTTTCTTGATGTAATCGACGGAAAGCTGCGAGTGGCCCGGCATCGATTTTATCGGCTTGTTGACCCCCTTGCCGTAGGTGACGAAGAGCGGGAGAATAAGGTCGTCGGTGGTCAGCGTAGTCTCCCTGACCATCCTCCTGAGCGTTTCTCCCCTCCTGAGCCTCCTCGGCCTGTACGGTAAGTTCATCTGTCATCCTCTCCCGTTTTTTAAAATCCGAAACCCGGCGGTCTTTAAGCCACGGCAGGGTTCATTTTCTTGATTCTCCGCGGCCCCGCGGCCCTTTGCAGACAGAGGGCTCACTCTTTTAATCTTCTGCAGCCCTGCGGCCCTTTGCAGACAGAGGGCTCACTTGCCTGTAGTACTCCGCCATCGCCTCAGTCAACGCCGCGATGGTGTAGTCCTTCGGCATAATATCGACGGTAAGACCATATCCTTTAGCCGTCTCAGCCGTTATCGGGCCTATACAGGCAATGCGTACTGACCTGACAAGCTCCGGCAGCTCGGCCTTCCTGAACATGGCCGCGAAGTTAATAACCGTCGAGGACGACGTGAAGGTGATGCAATCGACACCGCCTTCAAGGAGCATCCTTCTGAGCTCTCCCGCCTCTTTCGTGGGCCTCACGGTCTTGTAGGTCGGCACCACATCGATCTTTCCGCCGAGCCTCTTGATATCGACCGGGAGAATCTCTCTTGCCTTCAGTGCCCTGGGGAGTATGAACCGCTTGCCATTTATGCCCCTTTTACCGAGGGCCTCTATGAGAGATTCGGCCCTGTACTCTTTGGGGGTAAGATCCACCCTGATTCCATGCGCTTCGACGGCCTTCCCGGTCATCGGGCCTATGGCGCAGATCTTTACGCCCTTGAGTTCCCTTAAATCGAGACCGAGGGCTTTTAGCCTCTCGAAAAAATATTTTACACCATTTACGCTTGTAAAAATAGCCCAATCATAAGCACAGAGCCTCTTGATCGCCTTATCAAGGCCGCGACTTCCCGCCATCGGCCTGGTCTTAATCGTCGGAAAGGTTATCGGCTCGGCCCCGTACCGCTCAAGCACCCGGGTAAAGTCGCCTGATTGCTCAAGGGCCCTTGTAACAAGCACCCTTTTACCGAAGAGGGGCTTTGTCTCAAACCAGTTGAGCCTCTCCCTTAATTTTACCACATCCCCGACTACCGTGACGGTCGGGGGCTTGATACCCACCTCTTCTCCGAGGGCGACTATGTTGTCGAGAGTCCCCACTACACTCTTCTGTTTCGTTAAAGTACCCCACCTTATGAGGGCCACCGGGGTGGACGGGGCCCAGCCGTTCCCGATGAGCTTCTTTGTTATAAGTGGGAGGTTCTTCCAGCCCATCAAAAAGACGAGCGTGCCTTTCCCGGAGGGCAGCCCCTTCCAGTCTATGCTTGTACCTTCCTTCAAGGGGTTTTCCTGCCCGGTCACGAATGTAACGGAGGAGGACAGGTCCCTGTGCGTAAGCGGTATCCCGGCATACGCCGGGGCCGCTGTGGCCGAGGTCACCCCCGGGATGACCTCGAAAGGAACTCCTTCCGTAACTAGCTCTTCGGCCTCTTCTCCGCCCCTGCCGAATATGAAGGGGTCGCCGCCCTTGAGCCTCACTACGGTCTTGCCGGATTTCGCCTTTTTAATAATAAGCCTGTTTATCTCGTCCTGTGAAATTGTCTTGAAGTTGCCTTTTTTGCCGACATAAATAGTCTCCGTACCGGGTTTGGCGTGTTCCAGGAGCCGCGAGTTGGCGAGAAAGTCGTATATTATGCAGTCCGCCTCTTTTATCGCCTCCAGCCCTTTGATGGTCATGAGGCCGGGCTCTCCAGGGCCGGCGCCAACAAGGTATACCTTACCGTTACGCATAAAAGCCTGAATTCTCCTTATAAATTTATATCAAATCAAGATTAAGGAATTTTAAAGTTTTTGATTAAAAAAGGTTAAAAATCAGGGTCCCTGTAGCCCTTCCGGGCTCAAAAATCGTGATATTATAACAAATTTCCGGGCCGATTGGTAAATTATTTGGAGAATAGGAGCAGTAGCGCGGGAAGGAAGCAGCCGGCAGTCAAAAAAAGGTCCCGTCAGCAGGAACCCTATTGCGGTTCAGGTTTACAACTTGAACCCTGCTGTTTAGCGTAAAAACAGACCTCGAAATGAACCACCCCGGTAGCCAAGCTTTGGGGTATCTCTTTAAACCTTCCCTCCCTTGATGGGAGGGCTGGGCTCCCGTTGCGCTCTTCCGATGCAACGGGAAGCGGGGAGGGTGAAAACCTGTGTTCACCCCCACCCTACCCTCCCCCATCGAGGGGGAGGGTTTTTATTTTTTTAACGTTCTGAAGCCCTCTCAGGGGCTTTAAGCCCATGGAGGGTTCATAAGGAAACCCTAGAGCAAGGCTAGCAGGGAATTTTGTAATTTAAAAGATTGAAGACACCCTGAGGTAAGGAAACTAAAATGTACATGCCGTCTCCCGGCATGTACATTGACACACGGAATATCCGTTTCATCCCTACGCCCGGCCCATGGGTTTTACATCCTGGCAGGCTGCGTTTTTCAGCATCCTGTTAGAGGCGCTTCAAGTTCCGTTTGGTTGAGCGAAGCGTAACCGGACAACATGCGCTCCGTTATCAGGCCTTTGGGAGCTGAATCCGGCGGTCTTTGCCTACTCAGGCACGGAGCTCTAAAGCCTCCATGGCGCTCATCACAGACAACTCTGAGATCGGCGCGAGCAGTGAGAGCCCCGCGATCGAACCCTGTCCGTCATTCTCCTGCGACCACATGACCCTGGCGTTTCTTATCAGGCAGAGATAATTGAAGTTCATGCACAGGCTTATTTCAGAACCCTGACAGAGCAACCCTTCCTCGCAGCGGATCTTGAGGCCATGCCTTGAGAGGTCCCGCGCCTTTCCCAAAAGCAGATTGTGATTCACGATATCCTCAATCAGTATCTTACCCTCAAACAACGTATTAAACCTCCCTTCCTGCCTTTTGTCCGTTTCCTTCTTGCCGCCTTTTAAAGAGCTTGGTAAAAATGTGCCTACAAGTCCTAAGAGGTCCGTGACTTTAAAGGGCTTGAAAAGAAAGTTTTTATTAAGACCGTTTGCCTCAAACCAGATACTGTTTGAACGGTCCCCTGTCATAAAGAGAAAACTGTTTTTAAGTCCGGGGTTATTGCGGACGGCTCTGTTGTAAAGGCTAATACCGTCGAGTCTCGGCATGTTTACATCCGTTATGACGAGGTCGTATTCAGACGCATTCAACATCTCAAGCGCCTCCATGCCGTCCAGCGCTACATCCACCCAGTAGCCGGCCTCGGACAGCACGACCGAACACAAATAGCGGATGGCTCCATCGTCATCAGTGACAAGAATTTTCTTTGTCTTTTCTCCGGCCATATGAATAGCCTCCCTAAGTTGCGTTTAGTTGATTTGTGATGTTGATGTTAATAAAATGCAAAGGGAGTGCCAAACATATTTCTCTTTATTTAAAGAGGTTATGCTTGAAGGAAGAATGGGAAAGATTATGCCGGCAAGATTGTTACCACCTCTACTGATAATAATCTTACCGGTTGAAATTTGTTTTTTTGATGAGAGGAGAGGGCGGCTATGAGATGCGGCACGGATCAAAGATTCCCCGCGGCAAGCCGCGGGGAATCTTTGAAATGTATGGAAGTCTACAATAATTTCTATTCGTGCGCATTTTCAGGGAGACTGAAGAGGAGGCTTGGCCGGCATCAAGCCAGCATCCGTACCACATCCCTGTAGCTGACGGCAACCGTGAGGACCACTAAGAGCACGATGCCGACAGCTCCTATGCGATTGTAGGTCTCGAGCTTCAAGGGCCTTCCCGTCAACGCCTCGGCGGCTATCATCAGGAGGTGTCCTCCGTCGAGGGCCGGAAGAGGCAGGAGGTTAAAGACCCCGAGGCTCAAGGAGAGCATAGCCGTGAAGAAAAGAAGCGAAAAAGGCCCGGCGCTTGCGGCCTGTCCGGCCATCACCGCTATTCCGATGGGCCCGGAGAGCCCCTCAAAAGAGCCGCCGGTCACGAGCGAGTACAGGAGGTTTAGAGTCCCGGCGAATACCGCGTACGCCGTGCCGGCTCCAGCCAGGGCCGCTTCCGGCAGCCCCATGCCCTTGCCTGCGGCAAAGGCCGCCGTGAGGACCAGGATGGCGAAGATAAGGTTGAATACCGAGCCCGCGGCGGATATTACCGCCCTCTTGCGCCTCGCAAGGGACAAGAACTCAGGTACCCCCTCCTCGCCGTCAGGCGAGAAGCTCACGAAACCGCCGAGCGGCAGCAGCCTCAAGGTAAACTCCGTCTCCCTGTTCTTAAAGAGCGTCACCACCCTTGGGCTGAAGGGAAACCCTATCGAGAACTCGTATGCCTTCACAGAAAAGAGCCTCGCGGCCAAAAAATGCCCGGCCTCGTGCACGAGCACGACTATCGTAAATACCAGTAAAAACGCTATCAGTGAAGTCATGGCCGTCCTTTAAAAGAATTTTACCCTGTAGCGGGATGCTAGAGAGTCCGTCTCGGACTTTCTCAGCCGCGATTTGACCGAAGTGAACGACTGAACGCCGCGATCCCGAAGCGGTTTTTTTCAAACCCCTACGCCCCGCCCGGGGGGGGTACCTCGTAGAGGTCCTTCAATATGTCATACGCCCCGGCCTTGAGAAGCCTCTCGGCAAGCTCCACGCCCATGGCCTCGGCCCTCTCCTTAGGCCCCGAGATGACATCCTTTACGAAGACCTTGCCGTCCGGGCTCGCCACAAGGCCGCTTATCTTTAGCGTATCTCCCGTAAGCTCGCCGTAGGCGGCTATGGGGACCTGGCACCCGCCTTCAAGCCTCTTTAAAAGAGCCCTCTCGGCGCGCACGCAGTATGAAGTCACCGGGTCGTCGAAGAACGCTACGAGGTCGTTTATGTACTTGTCGTCGGTCGGGGTCTCTATGCCCAAGGCCCCCTGCCCGATGGCCGGAAGGCTCACATCCGCAGGAAGAAGCTCCGTGATCTTACCTGCCCATCCGAGCCTGTTTACCCCGGCGCCGGCCAGTATTATGGCGTCGAACTGGCCCTCTTCGAGCTTTCTTAAACGGCTGTCGAGGTTGCCCCTCAGGGGGACTATCCGGAAGTCGGGCCTCAGATGCAGAATCTGGGACTGCCTTCTCAGGCTCGAGGTGCCGATCTTCGCGCCATTCGGCAGGTCCAACAGCTTCACGCCGTTAAGGCTGAAGACCGCGTCCCTGGGGTCTTCCCTCTTCGTGATGCACCTTAAATGTAGCCCCTCGGGGAAAAATGTCGGAACATCCTTCATCGAGTGGACCGCGAGGTGAACCCTTTTCTCAAGGAGCGCCTCCTCAATCTCTTTTACGAAGAGCCCCTTGCCGCCGACCTTGGCCAGCGGGACATCGAGTATCTTGTCTCCCGTGGTCTTTATCTTCTCGAGAGAGACCTCTATCTCCGGGTACTTCTTCTCAAGCTCGGACTTTACCCAGTTCGCCTGCCAGAGGGCGAGCATGCTGCCTCTGGTACCGATAATGACCTTTTTCTTCAAAATTCCAACCTTTCAGTTTTTTATAGTACTGCGGCGGCGAAGATGGCAGCCCGTTTAATCACAAAATTCCCTGCTAGCTTGCCAGAGGGTTTCCTTGTAAAACCCTCCCCCTTTATGGTGACGGGGGAGGGAAGCGGGTGGGGGTGTAAAAACGTTTTAACCCCCACCCCCTTCCCCTTTCATCGGAAGAGCGCCACTGGAGCCCAGCCCTCGCAATAGAGGGAGGGGAGGTTTAAATAGATACCCACAGCAACGCTTGCGGGGTGG
>JACRCH010000030.1 GCA_016219115.1 Deltaproteobacteria bacterium | reverse complement strand
GTTCGGCAAGAAGGTGATAGTCAAGCCGGTCGAGAGATTCCACCAGGAACGTTACGAGATAATGTAGCGCCGCGGTCCTTGCCGCAGGGTGGCTCATTACAGGAGAGGCAGGCCCGGCGCTGGTCCATTGAAGGATGAAAGACTTTTTTTATTTCTTGAGCGTACCCGGGGCGCTTTTGATCATTGAGGCAATCCCGTGTTTCGGCTTTCCGCAGAAGGTAAAGCAGCGGGCGCTTAAGCTCCGGGAGATCCCCGATAAGAGCCTTAAGAGCCGCCGGGCTTCTTATCCCTTACGCCGTCAGGGTCTTTTGACCTCAAAACCGAACCCCCGACAGAGCCTATGACGAAGACGCGGTCACTCTTGATAGCCCTTACGGCGTTTTGCGCCGCATCTGCCGCGTCGCCTTCTTACGGGGCCGTCTCCGGCGGAAGTATCAGGGTCCTGGTCTTAAAGGGAGCCGCCGTTGTGAGTGTAGCGGGGGCCGAGGAGCCCCCGGCAGAGATAAGGGTGAAGGACGGCGGGGTGTCGGTCAACGGGAAAAAAGAGGGCGCGCCCCTGAGGTTCTCCCCTAAAGAGGAGTTCCTCTACGTCAACGGCAGGCCCTACAGGGGGACCGTCGAGGTGACGGCTGAGGGCCCGGGGCTGCAGGTGGTCAATGAGTTGCGGCTGGAGTCTTACCTCGTCGGCATAATAAATAACGAGATATCGTCGAGGTGGCCCGTCGAGGCCGTAAAGACCCAGGCGGTGGTCGCCCGCACTTACGCCTTCCATCAGATGAACAACCACCCGGACAGCTCCTATGACATAGAAGGCACGGTCATGGGCCAGGTCTACAGCGGAGCAGCGGCCGAGGACCCGGCTGCGGCAAAGGCGGTTGCGGATACCGCGGGCGAGATACTTACATTCGCCGGAGAACCGGCCCTCACGGTATATCACTCCAACGCCGGGGGCATGACCGATTCGTCAAAGGAGATCTGGGCCGAGTATTATCCGTACCTCCTCCCGGTGACAAGCGTCTTCGACAAAGACGCGCCGAGGTTCGCGTGGGAGTTTATCGTGCCGGCAAGCTCTCTTAAGGAACTCCTCACGAGGGCGGGCTACGGGATAGGCCCGGCGCGTGAAATAAAATGCGACGAGCTCACTGCCGCAGGCAGGGTCAAAAGCCTCGTCATAAGCGACTCATCCGGGAACGGGGTAAGACTCAGGGGCGAGGACTTGAGAAAGATCATCGGCTACAGCTACTTGAGGTCCGCGCTCTTCCGAGTGGAGAAAAAGGGAGAACTCTTCGTTTTCACGGGCAGGGGGTCCGGCCACGGTGTGGGGATGAGCCAGTGGGGAGCCAAGGGAATGGCCGAGAACGGTTTCTCGTACAGGGAGATACTTGAGCATTTTTATCCGGGAACGGTTCTGAGAAAGGCTTACTGAGAGGTTTCGGCAGAGGCGCCTTCCCTGTCATAAGCGCGGCCTTTAAAAAAATAAACGCATCCCCGCGGCGGGGCCCCCGGCCCCCGTCATCGTTTTTTATGGAACTTAAAGACTTCGAATTCGATCTGCCTGAAGAGCGCATAGCCCAGCACCCCTTGAGCGAAAGGGATTCGTCGCGCCTGATGGTGCTCTCTCGCTCTACGGGCGCTGTCACGCACTCGGTATTTCGCCGGGTCGGCGAGTATTTAAGTGAAGGCGACCTTCTGGTAGTGAACGACACGAAGGTGATGCCGGCAAGGCTTCTCGGGACAAAGTCCACGGGCGGCAAGATAGAAGTCCTGCTCGTTGAAGAGCTCTCTGACGGCTCCAAAGAGCTCTGGAGATGCCTCATAAAAAACTCCAAGGGGCTCAAGGCCGGCTCACTCATCCACTTTGACGGGGGAGAAAAGGCGAGGGCCGTCTCTCCCGAGAATGACGGGTTCTGGAGGGTCGAGTTCGAGGAAGGGTTCTCGGAAAGACTCGACGGCGTCGGGCGCATACCGCTTCCTCCCTACATCAGAAGGGAGGCCGTGGAAGAAGACAGGGAAAGATACCAGACGGTATTCGCCGGCAAGACAGGGGCGGTGGCCGCCCCTACGGCGGGCCTTCACTTCACCGAAGGACTCCTCGAAGGGATCAAAAAGAAGGGCGTGGAAGTCCTGCGCATAACGCTTCATACCGGGCCCGGCACTTTCATGCCGGTAAGGGCGGAAAAGATCGAAGAACACAGGATGTACCCGGAGCGCTACACGATATCCCCGGAGGTCTACGGCGCGCTCCTCAAGGCGAAGGCCGATAAAAGGAGGGTCGTGGCCGTAGGGACCACCTCAACGAGGGCCCTTGAGGCAGCGGTCGTAAACGGCTTTGAAGCCCCGGTCCTCTCGGGCTCCACCGAACTGTTCATCTATCCGGGCTTCAGGTTCAGGGTGGTGGATTCGCTCCTTACGAACTTCCACCTCCCCGGCTCCACGCTTATAATGCTTGTAGCGGCGTTCGCCGGACGTGAACAGGTCCTCACGGCCTACAAAGAGGCGGTAAAGATGGACTACAGGTTCTTCAGCTACGGCGACGCGATGCTTGTCATTTGAGAGAGACTTTCTACGGAAGTTTTCTCCAAAGAGACTTTTTCAGCGTCATGTTGGATCATTATGGCAGGTAAGTAAGGTAAGTATATGAGATTCGGTTTCGGGCTTAAGAAGAAGGATAAGACAGGGGCGCGGTCAGGGCGCGTTACCACGGCGCACGGGGAGTTCACGACCCCGGTCTTCATGCCCGTCGGCACCCGGGCCTCGGTCAAGGGTTTGACGCCCGAGGAGTTGAAGGAGATCGGGGTGGAGATAATACTGGCCAACACCTATCACCTTTATCTGAGGCCCGGCCACGAGCTTGTGAAAAACCTCGGAGGCCTCCACGGCTTCATGCACTGGGACGGACCGGTACTGACCGACAGCGGAGGCTTTCAGGTCTTCAGCCTTTGCAAGCTTCGCAAGATCACGGAGGAGGGCGTGTCTTTCAGCTCGCACCTTGACGGCACGAGATACATGCTCACCCCGGAGAACGCCGTAGATATCCAGGAGGCGCTCGGGGCCGACATCATCATGACGCTTGACGAGTGCACGCCTTACCCGGCCGACCATGAGTACGTGAAAAACTCGATGGAGCTTACGCACAGGTGGGCCAAAAGGTGCAGGGACGCCAAGAAAGATAACGGGCAGGCCTTGTTCGGGATAATCCAGGGAGGGATGTACAGGGACCTCCGTAAAGAGAGCGCCCGCTCGATCATCGAGATAGGCTTTGACGGCTACGCCCTCGGGGGCTTGAGCGTCGGGGAGGAGAAGGGCCTCATGCAGGAGATGGTCGCCTCGACCGTAGAGTACTTGCCCGAGGATGCGCCGAGGTATCTCATGGGGGTTGGCACGCCCGAGGACCTTGTCTTCGGGGTCGAGATGGGGGTGGACATGTTCGACTGCGTCATGCCGACCCGGAACGCCAGAAACGGAACGCTCTTTACAAGACAGGGGAAATTGGTTATAAAGAATGCGCAATATGAAAAGGACCCTGGCCCCGTTGAAGACGGCTGCGGGTGCTACGCGTGCAGGAACTATTCGAGGGCTTACTTGAGGCACCTTTTCATGGCGGGCGAGATCCTCGCCTCACGTCTGAACACCGTGCACAACCTTTATTATTACACCGCTTTGATGAAGGGGATGCGCGAGGCCATTGCCGGGGAGAGGTTCGCTGAGTTCAAGAGAGAGTTTTACGCGGCGAGGTCATAGCACGGGCGTCCCAATGGGTCCGTCCGGTTTAATCAGACGAAACCCTGTGGCTTGCCACAGGGTTTCCTGTAAACCCACCCCCTTGATGGGGCGATGGTATGTGGTGAGAAAGTTCTCACCCTCCCCGCTTCCCGTTGCATCGGCTTCGCGCAACGGGAGCCCAGCCCTTTCGTCGAGGGAGGGGAAGTTTTATAAGATACCCCGCGGCTTGCCGCAGGGTATCTTAAGGACATCTGATCCAAATAGTCGTAGCGCGAGCTACGGGGTATCAACCCTAAGAGAGAATGAACCCTCCGGGGTTGAAAATGCGTCGCGAGCGCATTCCTCGCGGCTTGCCGTATGGAGATTCAAAGACCCGGGGGGTTTTCAGATAGTTAATAGTTAAAATTCAAGGAGGTACAATCGTGTTATTCTTTCCAGTAGTTTTAGCGTACGCCGAAGACGCGGCTCCGTCCGGTATTCCGGGCACTTCCGGGCTTTTAAGCATGGCCCCGTTAATCATACTCTTCGTCATATTTTACTTCCTGCTCATACGCCCCCAGCAGAAACGGGCGAAAGAGCACAAGGCGATGCTCTCCCAGGTACAGAAGGGCGACAACATCATCACGACCGGCGGTATCCACGGCAGGGTGACTTCCGTAAACGAGGATACGATTTCGGTGGAAGTGGCCGAGAACGTGAAGATAAAGATATCGAAGGAAGCCATCACGGCAAGAAAACAGCAGGGATAGCCTTTTCAAAGGCCCCAGTCGTACTTTCCGGTCCATGTTTGTCTTTTTGGCGTTCTTGAAAACCCGCGGGTGCAGCCCCGGGAAGGTTCGTTCCGGTCAAGGCCGCTTCCAGGCAAGGGGCGGATAAAATATAACGGAGCTTTCATAATTATGAAGAGTATCTTCTGGCGATTAGTGATGCTGGCCGGGTTTGCGGTCCTGGCCACGGCGCTCTTCCTACCTTCAACGCCCTTTTCAAATAGACTTCCGGCTTTCTGGGCGAATAGCATCCCCAAGATAGTCCTGGGCCTCGACCTTCAGGGCGGGATGCACCTTGTCCTGAGCGTTGACCAGGACAAGGCAATCGAGACCCATACGCAAAGGCTCGTAAGCTCGGTCGAAGACGAGCTCAAGAAGAAAAACATCCCTTACGGCTCCGTCTCCAGGAGCGGCACAGACGGCCTCTCCATCGCGTATCCTGACGATAAGACCAGGCAGGAGATTGCCAGGGTCGTCGCCGACGAGTTCGGGGCCTTTGACTCCCCTTCGACCGTTGAAGGCAAGCTGCTCTTCAGGATCTCCGAGAAGGAGGTCAAGAGGCTCAAGGAGTGGGCGCTGTCGCAGGCCCTCGAGACTATCCGTAACAGGATAGACAAGTTCGGCGTCTCCGAGCCCGTGATACAGAAGCAGGGCGACAGGGAGATAGTCATACAGCTCCCCGGTCTTAAAGACCCGGAGAGGGCGATACAGCTTATCGGCAAGACCGCGGTCCTTGAGTTCAGGCTCGTGGACGATTCGACGGACCCCTACAAGGCCCTGTCGGTCGGGCCCCCGCCGGACTCCGAGATACTTTATCAGTCCAGGCACATCAAGGAGACCGGGAAGGTCGAGAAGATCCCGTTCCTGATCAAAAAAGAGGTGCTTTTAACCGGCGACTCCCTGTCGGACGCGAGGGTGGCGTTCGACAGCCAGTATAACGAGCCCTATGTCTCGCTGACCTTCGACTCGAACGGGGCGCGTCTTTTCGAGAGGCTCACGAGCCAGAACGTCGGCAAAAGGCTCGCCATAGTCCTTGACGGCAATGTCCACTCGGCCCCCTCCATCAGAGAGGCGATAGCCGGGGGCAGGGCCCAGATAACCGGCTCATTTACGTATGACGAGGCCACCGACCTAGCGATAGTCTTGAGGGCCGGAGCGCTTCCGGCCCCGGTCAACATCGAGCAGAACGTGACGGTCGGGCCGACCCTCGGGGCCGACTCCATCAAGGCCGGCGTTCATGCCGCCATCCTCGGCGGCATCCTGGTCCTGGTCTTCATGTTCGTATACTACAAGGTGTCTGGCATCATAGCGGACTTCGCCATATTCTTGAATATAGTGATGCTCCTCGGGGCGATGGCGTGGCTCAACACGACCCTTACGCTGCCGGGCATAGCCGGTATAATCCTCACTATAGGCATGGGTGTGGACTCCAACGTCCTCATATTCGAGAGGATTAAGGAGGAATTGAGAAGCGGCAGGACCCCGCGCTCGGCCATAAACGCCGGCTATGACCACGCATGGTGGACGATCGTCGATTCGCACGTAACGACGCTTATAACGGCGGCTGTCCTCTTCCAGTTCGGCAGCGGCCCCGTCAAAGGGTTCGCGGTATCGTTGAGCATAGGCATCATGATCAACCTCTTTACTTCGCTTGTGGGCACCAAGGTCGCCTTCGACGTACAGAACGACAAGATGAGGGTAAAGTCACTGAGCATTTAAGGCCCGCGGTTTTTTCAAGGGCTGAAGAAAATATTAACGGCCTGCGGGCCGCCTTGAGCATTTCGGAGGTTTGATGGATATCTGGGGCGAAACAAAAATAGACTTTCTCGGAAAGAGATGGATCATGTTCACCATGTCCGGGATCATGTGCATAATAGGGCTTATCGCCATCTTCGCCATCCCGATGGGCAAGGCGAATCTCGGGACGGACTTTGCCGGCGGCATCGCCATACAGTTCAGGTTTGAAAAGCCCCTTTCGATCGACAAGGTCAGGGACCTTCTGGCGGGAAGCGGCTTCAAGGACGCAAACCTCCAGCAGTTCGCCGAGCCGAATAAGCTCCTTGTGAGGCTTAAAAGGAGCGAGGGCAAACTCCGTGATATTTCACAGTCTTTGGGAGAGGTCTTCACAAAAGGGCTTCCGGATAACCCCTACACCGTGGACTCTACTACCGAGGTGGGCCCGACGGTCGGCAAGAAGCTGCAGACCGACGCCCTGTGGGCGGTAGGCATATCGATGATATGCATACTCATCTATGTGGCGTGGAGGTTTGAGTTCAGGTTCGGGGTGGCGGCTGTTGTAGCCACCTTACACGATGTCCTTGTCGTAATGGGCTTTCTCTTCCTCATAAACAAGGAGATAACGCTCTTGATAGTCACGGCGCTATTGACCCTGGCGGGCTACTCGCTGACCGATACCGTCGTCGTCTTTGACAGGATCAGGGAGAACATGAAGAAAAGGTCGAAGGAGGAGACTATCCCCCTTATAAACAGGTCGGTAAACGAGGTGCTTAGAAGGACCATCGTCACTTCGCTTACGACACTGCTGGCGCTTCTATCGCTTCTCATGCTCGGCGGCGAGGTCATCCACGACTTCTCGCTCGCTCTCTTCGTAGGGGTCCTTGTCGGCACATACTCCTCGATATTCATCGCAAGCCCGGTGCTTCTCTTCTGGAAAGACTATAAAAGACCGGTTGCGGCGAAGGTGTAGAGCCGCAGGCGAAGGCTCTTTATACGGACCCGCAAAGGGGGTGCCAAAAAAATGGCGCCCCCTTTTTTTTATAACCAATTGAATTGATTTGTTTTTTTCTTCCATCCGCACCCGTTAATCTGCCTTTTCAAGCCCTTTGCCGGCGGTTTCCCGGAAAATACCCTGTTGTAAATTTTTGTGATTTATGCTACACTGTCGCATTGGTCAAGCACCACTGGATAAAGGTGTCTGTGGCTGAGTATAATCGAAAAAACAAGACAGGCCTTTGTTATTTGCGCTAGGCCTATAGGCTCATGGCGGGCCTAAAAGAGGCGATGGATGCCTAAGGTACCAGGTCGGTATTGAAGGCATTTTTTTTTAATCGTCGGAGAGGCTATTCCAGTGATCAGCATTGAAAAAAACATCGGGCAAGGCGTACCGCCGGCCGAACCTGTAGACCTGTCTCTCTGGCGCGAGTTCCAGGAAGGGCTCTCGAATATGCTTGATATACCGCTATATCTCTACGATAGCGGCGGTGAGATGATCTCGAATTCGAGCAGGGAGAGCCAGTTATGCAAGTACATCAAGTCCGACAGGAAGGGCTCGGAGCTTTGCAGGGACGTCTACTCCAGGGCCGTCGCCCAGGTTATTGAAAAAGGCAAGATCTACGTATATAAGTGCCACGCCAACCAGTACATATTCGCGATACCGGTATTTATCGACACGAACTGCGCCTTCGCGGTCGTCGGCGGCCAGACCTATCTCTCCGGCAGCGAGTTCAGGGACTTCTGGGAAGGGACCTCCGGGTTGGGTCTTGACGAGCGTATGCTGCTGAAACTCAAGGGAGGGCTCAAGACAATACCGCCCAAATCGGTCTTCACTATCCCAAATATAGTGGCCAACCTCTCGGTGCCGTTCCTTAAAGGCCTTTACTCAAGGACATCGCAAAAGTCCATGAAGAACGGGAATCTCGATAAGAACCGCCTCAAGGGTTTCTACGCCCTGGAGCAGGTCTACAGGTCCATAGCGCCGGTGCTGGACAGGGAAGAGCTTTACGACACGATACTCTCCAAGTCCCTGGAGCTTGTGGACGCCGAGCGCGGAAGCCTCATGATACTCGACAACAAGAACAAGGTCCTCTCCGTGAAGGCCTCCAAGGGCGTAGAGAGGTCGATAGTCGATAACCTGAGGGTAAAGATAGGCGAGGGCATCTCCGGGTCTATCGCGGCAAAGGGAGTCCCGGTGATGGTCAAAAACATCGAGAGCGAGGTCCCTTCCTGGAAAAACAGGTCCAGGTACAAGACCAAGTCCTTTATCTCCATACCCCTGAAGCTCGACACCCGCGTCATAGGCGTCATAAACATGTCGGACAAGGCCACAGGCGGGTCGTTCTCCGAAGAGGACCTGCATATGCTCATTTCTTTCGCCAACTTCGCGTCGATCGCCCTTGAAAGGGGCGCCTACTACAGCATGAGCGAAGAACTGAAGACGCTCTCGATGACGGACCACCTGACGGGCCTTTTTAACAGAAGGTACTTCCGCGAGAGGCTCTTTGAGGAGGTCGAGCGCGTCAAAAGGCACAACGAGTGCTTCTCGGCCTTCATCATAGACATAGACAATTTCAAGTCCTTTAACGACAGGTACGGGCATCTCGCCGGCGACGACATACTGAAAGGTGTCGCGCGCTCTATAAGGGACGCCGTACGGTCGATGGACGTCGTGTCCCGCTACGGCGGAGAGGAGTTCGCCGTCATACTGCCCCATACGAACAAGAAAGACTCCTCCGTCATAGCCGAGAGGATAAGAAAGGGCGTGGAGGAGTTCAGGCCCGCTGTCGAGGGCATGAACGAATGGCCCACGATAAGTCTCGGGGTGGCCGAGTTCCCCAACGACGCCTCGAACATAGACGACCTCGTGAACAAGGCTGACAGGGCCATGTATCTTGCCAAGAGGATGGGCAAAAACAGGGTGGTAGTCTATGAGAGATAAGCTATTGTTCAATATCTGCCCGGACGGCGAGTTCTTCGGCAGGGCCGAAGATATTGAGTACATCTGCAGAAAGGCCGCCGACACCCGCAAGGCCGCCCCCAACATACTCCTCACCGGCAGAAGGTGGATCGGCAAGACCGAAGTGCTGCGCCGGGTCCACTACAGCCTCTTTTGGACACAGGCCAGAGTCGTTCCCGTCTATTACCAGTTCAAGGGCTACGGCAGCGCCTGGATATTCGCCGAGGACTTCCTGAAAGAGGTCGTAAAGCAGTACCTGGCCTTCAGGACCCGCAATTCCGAGATCGTAAGGGCCGAATTTTCAACGGAAAAGCTCGAGAGGATGCTTGTAGACAACGAGGCCTTCGATCTCGCTGATTTCCTGGCCCGGCACCGTGAGGCCAAAAAAAGCGATGACCTCATGGCGGCCTTGAGAAACGCCGTCTCCACGCCGGATTTAATATCTTCGGCGGGTCTGCCGATATATCTAATACTTGACGACATCGACCGCGCTTCGCGAATAAGCATCGGGGAAGGCGGGCCCGGGATAATGAAGGAACTCATGGAGGTTTTGAACTCCGGGACCTGTTCTTATCTCGCCTCAAGCTCGGACCGTAAAGGCCTTGAGGGTTGGGTCTTGAACGGTTCCAACGAATCGATGGAGCTTGCCGGGCTCGGGGAAGACCTGGCGGTGTCGATGATGACGGATCTCTGCCGGCAGTACGGGATAGAGTTCGACACCGAGATACTCGATATCGGGGCAAGAAAGCTTGACGGCAACCCGATGTACATTAAAAATGTCATCTGGGCGGCCCACAGGGCCGCTGCCTCCCTTGTCAAACTCAAGGACTTCGTGGATATCTACTCGTCCGAGCTTGTCGACGGCAACATCGGGTGTGCGCTGCGTTCGTCCATCCGCTTGAAGGGTCTCAACGGCTTGAGGGTCTTGCACGCGTGCGCCTCTACGAAGGGCGCCACTTCCGAAGAGGAGCTCACCGAGAGGAACAGGTGCCCGGAAGCGGAGCTCAAAGAGATATTGGAGGGTCTGTGCTCATCGGGCCTTCTGGAGGCCAGCCTCGGCTCCATAAGATGGGCGGCCGACGATGTGGTAAGGGACTTTGTGAGCTTCGTCTACGAGACAAGGGTCAGGGGCAGGAGTATTGACGAGGTCAGGACTTCTTTTGTAAGGGACGGCCTCAAGGAGGGCTACACCCTGAAGGGATCGAAGGTGCGCGGCAGGTTCAAAGACGAGGTGGTGGCCCTCATCAAGGCTTTTAACGGCCAGAAGACCTCGAAGCTGCTTTTCCGCAACCACCTCTTTTCCGCAAGGCTCAAAAACGGCGCGGTCAACCTCGATCCTCCGGTCAAGGGGGAAGACGAGTTGGCTCTGCCCCAGACCATCGGGTGTTTTGACACCGTGAGGCTGGAGAAGAACGAGACAGGCACCCCGATATTCATAGCCCAGGGCTTCCAGAACGGCAGGTACGACTCCGGCAACGAGGTCATCTGGGTCGTCGGCATCAAGGACTCGGTCTCCCCGGTAAACCTCGGAGACGTCGAGAACTTCATAAGAAGATACCAGATACTCCGTGAGAACTTCAGGATAATGCGGGTCGTCAAATGGCTCGTGGGCAGGGAAGGATTCACCTCCGAGGCCGCGAAGAGGCTTGACGGCGAAGGCGTCTGGTCGAGCGATTCCGTGCAGGTTCAGACGCTTAAGGGCGTTATCGAGGAGAAGGCTGGGGCGGGGGAAGCAAAAGCGGCCACGAAGTTCGTCCCCAACAAGGAGTTCGAGCTGATACTCCCGATGTCGACCAAATCCGAACTAGTGGCCGTCAAGGCGGCCGAGGAGATCGGCACCGAGATGGGG
>JACRCH010000027.1 GCA_016219115.1 Deltaproteobacteria bacterium | reverse complement strand
TATTATAGCAAAATCCCTCTCTTCTGTCTATGAACCGCAAGAAAACCTCAACAATATTAAACAGTTGATTGATGCGCAACCGCCGTCTGTTTTTTACGGAAAAGAATACTTGACAAAATTGATAAGGTATATTAAATTGGACTATATGAAAAAAAGCGGGATGCTTTTTCTATTCCGCTTTTTTTAAATGAACCTCCCCGGAGCAAGCTCCGGGGTATCTAAAAACAACCGGTTCTATTGTGAAGAATGTCTTTCGTATTGTTCTAACAAAACACCAGGGGCATTGCGCAGCCGAGCATGAAGGAAAGCGAGCAAGCAAGCCTCTGTATTTATTGCGCGTGAGCTTGACAGCGAGCGGAGCAATAGCCCCGAGGCGCGCGGCAGCGCGCAAAAAGGCCTTTTGCAAAGCGCTAGCCAAGGCTAGCGGGGTATTAGACCCTGAGAGAGAATAAAGAGGGACCGTTAATTGAGATTATCCACAAAAGGACAGTACGCGGTAAGGGCGATGGTGAACCTCGCCTGCCACTCCGGTGAAAAACCCGTCACGCTGAAGGACATCTCGGTGGAGGAGGGCATATCGCTTTCGTATCTTGAGCAGCTCTTCGTAAAACTCAGGAAGGGAAAGATCGTAAAAAGCGTACGCGGGCCCGGCGGCGGCTATGTACTGGCCAAGCACCCGTCAAAGATAAGCGTCGGAGAGGTCATATCCGTAGTCGAAGAGCCCCTGAACCCGGTAGCCTGCCTCGATGACGGGTCGGTAGTTTGCGACAGGTCCAAAAGGTGCATAACACAGAAGGTCTGGAAGGGGCTGGCGGAGAAGATCGCCGAGTTCCTCCATTCCGTCAGCATAGAGGACTTGAGTAACGAGGTAAAGAACCTGGATAATGCAGCGCCTCTGGGCGCGGCGGATATCTGCGGGAGTGTAACGGATTGAAGGAGGATTTAAATTTTGAACAAGATATATTTCGACCATAACGCCACAACCCCGATATTAAACGATGTATTCGAGGCGATGGTACCCTACCTGAAAGACCAGTGGGGCAACCCATCGAGTATTCACTGGGCCGGAAGGGGCACGAAAAAGGCAGTGGAGGACGCCAGAGAACAGGTATGCAAGCTCCTGAACTGCGCCCCCCTTGAGCTCATCTTCACAAGCTCCGGCACCGAGGGCGACAACCACGCCATAAAGGGCATCGCTTACGCCAAAAAAGACAAGGGCAACCACATCATAACGACAAAGGTCGAACACCCGGCCGTCCTGAACACCTGCAAATACCTCCAGAAAGAAGGCTTCGAGGTCACCTACCTGGATGTCGACTCCGACGGGATGATAGACATCGATGCCCTTAAAGGGGCCATCACCCCAAAGACGATTTTGATCACGGTGATGTACGCCAACAACGAGACCGGCGTCATCTTCCCCGTCAAGGAGATCGGCGACATAGCCAGGGAGCGCGGCGTGACCTTCCACACGGACGCCGTCCAGGCCGCCGGAAAGGTCCCGATAGACACCCAGAAATTGAACATAGACCTGCTTACCATATCGGGCCACAAGCTCTACGGTCCCAAGGGCATGGGCGCGCTCTACGCCAAACGGGGCGTACGGCTCGTCCCCCTCATCCACGGAGGCCACCACGAAAGGAACAGGCGCGGCGGGACGGAAAATGTCGCCGGCATAGTCGGCATGGGCAAGGCCGCCGAGATCGCCCTGAAGGACATGGATAAGGAGATCGAGCACTTAAAGACCTTGAGGGACCGCCTCGAAAAGGGGATGGCAGGGCGTATCCCCCACATAAAGCTCAACGGGCACGCGGACAGGAGGCTCCCGAACACATCGAACATAAGCTTCGAGTTCGTCGAGGGCGAATCGCTCCTTTTGAACCTCGACATGAAGGGCGTGGCCGCCTCAAGCGGTTCCGCCTGCACCTCCGGAAGCCTTGAGCCCTCCCATGTCCTTGTCTCAATGGGCTTGTCCCACGAGCTTTCTCACGGCTCGGTGAGGTTCAGCCTCGGAAAATCGAATACCGCGGAGGAGATAGACTTCCTTCTTGAGATAATGCCCGCGATAGTCGAGAGGATGCGCAGCATGTCGCCGCTTTACGCCGGGGCCAAATCTTAAAAAAACCGGCCTGGGGATTACTTAAACCCGGAATTTGTGGTATAATCCGCTCAAGGATATATCTTTCAAGGAGAGAGCACTATGTACAGTGAAAAAGTAATGGACCACTTCTCAAACCCGAGAAATGTCGGCGAAGTAGACAACGCCGACGGAAGCGGCACGGTCGGAAACCCAGCCTGCGGCGACATAATGAAGCTCACGATCAAGGTCGAGAACGACGTCATAACCGATGTAAAGTTCAAAACCTTCGGATGCGGCGCCGCCATAGCCACAAGCTCGATGGTCACGGAGCTTGTGAAGGGCAAGAAATTGAACGATGCTGAGAACATCTCCAATAACTCGGTAGCGGAGGCCCTCGACGGGCTTCCTCCGGTAAAGATGCACTGCAGTAACCTTGCCGCCGATGCGCTTCATGCCGCGATCGAGGACTACAAAAAGAAAAAGGCCGAGGCCAAGTAACGCCATTAAGCCCGCGTTCAAGGCCCCCGGATTAAAAATCCGGGGGCCTTTTGTTTAAATAGCCGCGTTGATGCTAATTTTTTGAAACATATTCCATCACCCCTTCCTGGATGCAAGGAGGATTTCTCTTTTCGGGCGGCGAATGAAGTAAATTAAAAAAAGCACGGGGAGCAGGTATTGCCCGATGACCAAAAGAGTCAGGTCCGGTATCTGAACGACGGCGGCATTGAAGTAAGCCATCAAGGCGTTGTCAATCCTATGAAAAAGATGAGTGGCAAAAAGGAATCCCAGACCGGCTGCGAGTGCCTTGAATTTAGTCATGTACCCCCGGCAAAGCCGGGGGCTTGAAAAGATTGTGAACCGCTCAAAGCGGTTGGTGAAACTTTCGCCACCTGAAGGTGGCGCCTACTCAAATATGCTCAATTGATCAATACGCTTATCTGCTATCTCCTGC
>JACRCH010000026.1 GCA_016219115.1 Deltaproteobacteria bacterium | reverse complement strand
CCGTATGCTCTCGGTCAAAAGCGTCAGGGGTTCCGTTTCGGTAAGGCTCCACAGGGTCTTTCTCGTTGCCCCTCATGAGGTCCTTAAGGAAGTCGCCTGTTTCATAAAAAAGAGGAGAGGGAAGACCCCTCTTATCAGCGGTTATCTGAAGGGCAAGAGCTCTTCCATAAAACCGGGGACGGCAAGAAGGGAGGGGATCAGGACCCTCGGAGAACACCACGACCTAAAGAGCATTTTCGACTCCCTGAACTCCGAGTACTTCGGCTGGTCTGTCCTGGCGCGGATAACCTGGGGAAGGCCCCCGTTGAGGCGGCGCGTAAGGAGAAGAACGCTCGGCAGCTACAGCTACACTACAAACATCATAAGGATAAACCCTCTGCTTGACGACAAAAGGGTCCCGGAGTATTTTCTCGCCTTTGTGGTCTACCATGAGATGCTGCACGCGATGATGGGTGTGGAGTTGAAGGCAAGGAGGCGTTCAATACATCCGAGGGAGTTCAGGGAAAGAGAGAGGCTTTTTAAGGAGTACCTGAGGGCTGGCGAGTGGGAGAAGTCGAACAGGGTCTGAAAGACGCGGACGGCTTGATCAACGGGTCTTTGCCTTAACGAAAAACCTTTTTAAATCATCTGTTTGTGCGCCGCCATTTCTATCCCCTGCCCGGGCATTTTTTCCTCTGGCGTAATATCGCGGTTTTATGCTAACATTTTACATTGTATTTGGGGTGCTATCGGATACAGATGCGGCTTGGGAGCCTCATGCGGTATCCTTTCCAGCTAACCGGTTTTCTTCCGGAATTTTTCCGGGTGTACCCTCAAGTGGTCAGTCGCCTCGCGGCAGTTTACAGCGAGGCATCCTGCTAAAACTATTTACTTACTGAAAGACCTGTTGCCGCTTGGGCGTGCGTATCCTTGCCGCGGCAGGAGGATGTAAGCTCCGGCTCAAGCTTGGAAACGCATCGCGAGCCATTCTTCGCGGCTTGCCGCCGGGAGATTCAATTCAGGCGGTCTTTTTGTCAGCCTGGAGTTGAAAAAGCGGTTGCTTGTGATGAAAACTTTAATATTTCCTTCGGGTTGAATTAAGCGCGGCTGCCGCGTATATAAAAACAGATTCCCCAACGGATACCCCCGCTAACAAGGCTTGCGGGGAGGTTCATCGGATTATCCTCGGCGCGATAAGCCATGAGGCGTCTCTTGAACGCGGGGATGTGTATCCGGTGAGGCAGTTAAAAACCGTTTTTTACAGGCGCCATTGAAGTAAAAATAGTCAAAAGGAGAGCTAAAAGAGTGGACAGTACTACATTGACAATTGTTTTTGCGCTGGTTTGCGCGGTAATTGGCATATTGTACGCCGGTTACCTCGCCATCTGGGTAAAGGGGCTTGACAGCGGCACCCCTGAGATGAGAAGTATCCAGGCCGCAATCCACGAAGGGGCATCCGCCTACATGGCGCGTCAGTACAAGACGGTCGCGGTAGTCGGAGCCGTCGTATTCGTTCTTCTGTGGGCGGCCGGTCACTGGTCAAAGCACTTCGGCGCGTTGACGGCTTTCGGTTTCCTTGTCGGAGGGGTGGCTTCAGCCATATCAGGCTATGTCGGCATGATGGTAGCCGTCAGGGCGAACGCCAAGACGGCTCAGGCGGCTCACAAAGGACTCAACGCGGCCCTTCAGGTCGCTTTCAGGGGAGGCGCCGTCACGGGCCTTCTCCTGATAGGTCTCGGTCTTCTCTCCGTCACTGGGTTTTACGCAATATCCATAAGCGTGGCGGATGAGGGCAAGGCCGTGGCGTCTCTTCTTTCACTCGGGCTAGGCGGAAGCCTGATATCGCTCTTCGCGAGGGTCGGCGGCGGCATATACACCAAGGCCGCCGACGTCGGAGCCGACCTCGTCGGCAAGGTCGAGGCCGGTATCCCGGAAGACGACCCGAGAAACCCTGCCGTCATAGCCGATAATGTCGGCGACAATGTCGGCGACTGCGCCGGGATGGCCGCGGACCTCTTCGAGACATACGCCGTCACTACTGTTGCTACGATGGCGCTTGCTCATCTTCTGTATCCGGCCTCCAGGGCCGCCATGCTCTTCCCTCTGGTGCTCGGAGGAGTGGCCATCATAATGACGATAATCGGAAGCTGGTTCGTGAGGCTTAAAGAGGGTGGCGGGATCATGCCCGCCCTTTACAAGGGTTTCGTGGCCACGGCAGTCCTTTCGGCCATCGCTTTTTATCCGGTGACCTACTACCTGGTGGACGGGGTCGGGGGTTACTCTTTCATGAATTACTACTTTACGGCCCTGATAGGTCTTTTTGTCACTATCGCCCTTGTGGTCATAACCGACTACTATACGGCCACGCACTACAGCCCGGTGCAGGATATCGCCCGGGCGTCGGTATCGGGCCACGGCACGAACATCATCGCCGGTCTCGCCGTGGGTAAGCAGGCCACGGTCCTGCCGGTCCTGGTGATAGCCGGCGCCATACTCGCAAGCTTCCATCTCGCCGGACTCTACGGAGTGGCCGTTGCGGCCGAGGCGATGCTCACGATGTCGGGTATCGTAGTCGCCATAGACGCCTTCGGCCCGATAACGGACAACGCCGGAGGAATAGCCGAGATGGCGAACATGGGAAGCGCCGTAAGGGGCGTGACCGACCCGCTTGACGCGGTAGGAAATACCACAAAGGCCGTTACCAAGGGCTACGCCATAGGCTCGGCGGCCCTTGCCGCCATAGTCCTTTTCGCCGAGTACACCCGTTCGGTATCGACGGGCGGGGTGCCGATGGTATTCGACCTTTCCGACCCGCTGGTGCTCGTCGGGCTCTTTATAGGCGGCATGCTCCCGTTCTACTTCGCGTCTCTTCTTCTGAAGGCCGTCGGTAACGCCGCCGGAGCCGTCGTCGAAGAGGTAAGAAGGCAGTTCAGGGAGATAAAGGGGATCATGGACGGAAGCGGCAAGCCGGAGTACGGCAGGTGCGTCGATATCGTCACCTCGGCGGCGATACAGAAGATGATCGTCCCGTCACTCATACCGGTCCTCGCGCCCATCATCGTGGGCCTG
>JACRCH010000029.1 GCA_016219115.1 Deltaproteobacteria bacterium | reverse complement strand
TATTTACACACCTATTGACAAGACCTCCGACTTCCCTAATATATGTATCCTTATGCTTATCAAGTATGCAGATTAAACCACTATTCTTTATCGAATGCAGTTAAATTATCATCTTCTATATCTACAATCGTCCCTTGGCTGTCACGACCGCCTTATGTCAAAAAATGAAAAGTCAACCTCAACCCAATTCTCTTATTTGCATAGAGGCACCATCTTATCTCATACCCTTTTGCATGCCATTTACCATACCTGTAGCGAATTGGTTGATTTCGGTCACACTTCCATCTGTAAAACACATATAATTTCTGATTTCTTCTCCTACATACCCGCCAAAACGATTCTTGGCATTAACATACACAACGACTCTTTTCCCAAATTTTCCGCCAGATACATATTTTTCAGGCTCGCTAAAACGATACATTGCGCTATACGGATCGAATAAATTTTCATTAATCTGAGCCATGATACGTTCCTTGTAATTAGCGGGGCATTCCCCAAAGTTCTCATTAGCCAACTGCTCGGGAGTAGGCAAAGACCCTACGCAACCAGTAATAAGCAATAGAATAACTATAATAGTGATGTTGAACCTTACTAGATATTTATTCATAGTTCACTCCAAAATATTAATTTTGAGTTTACAATTTATCTTTTTCACTCATCGCTGTCAACGAATTTCAAATATTGCATCACTTATAACAAACAAATTCCCAACTAGACAAAAACTGGACAGTCGAAACAAAAAAGGGCTACAGCAAATGCCGTAACCCCTTGATTTACTTGGTGCGCCCGGAGGGATTCGAACCCCCGACCCTCTGATTCGTAGTCAGATGCTCTATCCAGCTGAGCCACGGGCGCGTGTTTTGTGCGGATTTTTTCTTTGCCTCGGCACTTTATGGAACCGTTATACTTACGGGTACTGATATATCTCTGAAGCGGCAAAAATTACATTGCATTTTAAGCGGAGGGGGGGATTCCCTTCGCTTCGTCGGCTTCCTGCCTCCAAAGCTCCGGCCCGTCACCCTCACTTCCGGCCGCTTCCTGCGGCCTATTCCTCCCGTCTGGTCGGCATGCGGGTGCCTTCGAATCCATTTGATGTCGCAGGCAAAACTGGCGGAGAGGGGGGGATTCGAACCCCCGGTAGAGTTTTATCCCTACAACTGCTTAGCAGGCAGCTGCCTTCAGCCACTCGGCCACCTCTCCGTTTCAATCAGCTTTAACCGTTTATTTGTACCACGACTTTATGGTATAATCAAGGTCGCTTTTGGCGATATTACAAAAATCTTGAAAAAACAGGCCGTATTATAGAGGGTTATCATGAGCGAAGAGACCAAGATCTGTCCGGAGTGCGGCGCCGAGTTCTTCCCGCATGTGGTAAACTGCAGTTCCTGCGAGGTAGCCCTCATCCGCCCCGGCGAAAAAAAAGAGCTTCCCAGGGCTGAAGGCGCCCTTGTCTGCATCGACGAAGGGACCTACGAGAGAGCGACGGAGCTTGCCATGGAGCTTAAAAGAGCCGGTGTCGAGTGCGAGGTCCTCAACATTAGCAAGGGCAAATCCTGCTCAAGCGGCGCTGTCTTCGGCCTCTTTGTCCACCAGTCGGTAGCGCGCCAGGTCGTCGGGATGATAGACGGCATCATGAAAAAATTCTACCCGGAGCTTCTGGAGGCTGACGCCAGACTGGAGGCGGGACTATGCCCCGCGTGCGGCGCCGCTGCCAACGGAGCGCCGGAATGCCCGGACTGCGGACTCAACCTTGGAGGCGGCCACGGCGCAAACGGCTGCGGCGGCGACTGCGGCCCCTGCTAAAAAAGTTTCTCTGTGCTTTTTGCGAAAACCTTCAATTCTTCAAAAAATCCTTGAAAGCGGTATGGTGGGGCTTTTCATGGAAAGCTCCCCCCAAAGGTCGCTTCTCAAGCGGACCTAAGACTTGAGTTTCCTTCCGTCCGCGTCAAAGATGGCGTATCTCTTCAACCCCCATTTCTGGAGTTTGAACTTAAGGGCCGTAGATAAGACCCCGAAACCGTAGATGACGCTTCTTCTGAAGTTGATGGAGGACGCCTCGGCGAAGTATTTTGTCGGGCAGCTTATCTCGCCGATACGAAAACCGAAGTAGACGGTCTGGGCGAGCATCTGGTTGTCGAAGACGAAGTCGTCGGAGTTCTCGAGGAGCGGCAGCTTTTCAAGGACCTCTTTGCTGAAGGCCCTGTAGCCGGTGTGGTACTCGGAGATCTTCTCTTTAAGAAGTATGTTTTCGGCGAGCGTCAGGAACCTGTTGGATATGTATTTGTAGAAGGGCATCCCGCCCCTCAAGGCCCCGGTCCCCAGAATCCTTGACCCGAGGACCGCGTCGTACTCCCCGGAGGCTATCATCGACGCCATGGCGGTTATGAGCTTAGGGGCGTACTGGTAGTCAGGGTGCACCATGACGACGATATCGGCCCCGAGCCTCAAGGCCTCGGCGTAGCAGGACTTCTGGTTGCCGCCGTAGCCCTTGTTCTTCTCGTGCACGACTATATTCCTTATGCCGAGCTTTTTCCCCTCGGCTACCGTGTTGTCGCCGCTGCAGTCGTCCACCAGCACTACGTCATCGACTACATCGAAAGGGATGTCGTTATATGTCATAACGAGGGTCTTCTCGGCGCGATAGGCGGGCAGGACTACTACTATCTTTTTTCCGTGGAGCATGGTCTTTTTTCTCGGTCTTTTTGCCCTCCGTCAAACAAACACCGGAGTTTGCAGAGTTTTTAAAAAGTAAACCGAATGAACCACCCCGTAGCCTTGCTAGCGGGGTATCTCCTTAATCCTCCCCATCGAGGGGGATGGTTTTTATAAGGAAACCCTGCTAGCAAGGCTACAGGGAATTTTGTGTTTGAAATTATTGCAGATTGCTGAAGATGTGTCAAACAAAATCCAATAAGACCGGGCGCTTCCGGCGCTTTACAGTCAAAAGCCGCTTTCTATCCCTTTTTTAAACCCCCCGGCGAATAACTTACCGTCTCAAAACGGCCAGGATCATCCGAAACACCGTAGTGTGGCCGCCGTCCCGTCCGTCTTCTTCTTTGTCGGACTAAAACCCTTTGACCTTAAACCTCTTTTTGAGTAATAATAATTTGAGTAAATAATTGAATAGACTGAGTTATACGATGTCCCAACCAAAAACCGACTCCTCCCTCGTGCCGGCGGGCGCCCTTTTAATAGCCCTTGTGACATTCGCCGTATACCTGCCGTCTCTGGGCAGCGGCTTTGTAAACTGGGACGACCCGGCCTACATACTCGACAACGCGAGGATACGCTCCATAAACCTCGAACTCTTCAGGTGGGTCTTCGTAAATGTCGTAAACAGCAACTGGCACCCCCTGACCATAATCTCCTACGCGCTGGATTACTCTTTCTGGGGAACGGACCCCTGGGGCTACCACCTCGTAAATATCGTCTTCCACTCGCTCAACACCTTCCTTGTATTCTATTTGGCCTTGCGGCTCGTAGGTCTCAAGGCGCCCCACGGCTCAAAGGTCCCGTTCGCGGCGGCCGCGGTGACGGCCATCCTCTTCGGGCTGCATCCGGCGCATGTGGAGAGCGTATCGTGGGTATCTGAGAGGAAGGATGTATTGTGCGGGTTTTTCTTTATCCTGAGCATACTCGCGTACCTGAAGTATGCTGCGCCGTCGGCAGGAAAAAAACTGCTTTACTACTTTGCCTCTCTGTTCGCTTTCGTCCTTGCCGTCATGAGTAAACCCATGGCAATAACGCTGCCCGCAGTGCTGCTGATACTCGATTATTACCCGCTTGAAAGACTCGACAGAGGCAAGCCGCGACTGTTCTTCGAGAAGGCCCCATTCTTCCTTCTTGCCGCCGTCTCAGGCGCCCTCACCGTATGGGCGCAGGGCTCCTCGGGCGCTTTCATGACCATAGAGAACTACCCTCTTGTCATGCGCGTATTCATATCAACAAGGGGCTTTACATTCTACCTCTACAAGCTGGCGTTCCCTCTGTGGCTTTCGCCATACTACCCCCCGCCTCTCAAGGCGAACCTCCTGGAGATCGGTTTTATAGCAAGCCTGATATCGCTTGTAGCCATAACGGCGGCAACCCTTGTCATCGCCGGGGAAAAAAAGGTATTCCTCGCCGTATGGCTCTTTTATGTGATCACGCTCCTGCCCGTGGTGGGGGTTCTCCAGGTCGGGGGCCAGGCCGCCGCCGACCGCTACACCTATATACCGGGCCTCGGGCCGTTTATCCTCGTCGGGGTCGGCTTTGGGCTCCTTTTTGAAAAGAGGTACAAGGTGGCCCTCCCGATCGTCATCCTGCTGACGGGGCTGCTGGCGAGCAAGACCATCGTTCAGCAGGCCGTATGGAAGACGCCCCTGACGCTCTGGTCCGAGGCCATCAGGCAGTACCCGGAGAGCGTGCCTATCATCTACAACAACAGGGGGCTCGCGTACAGGAAGATCGGCGAGTACCCAAAGGCGCTGGAGGACTTCAACAGGGCCGTCTCCATCAACCCGTCGTATTTCTATACCTATATAAGCCGCGGGCTGCTCTACGGGAACATGGGAAGGTACGACTCGGCTATCGCGGACTTCGACACGGCCTCAAGGCTTAAGCCCGGTTACGCCGAGGCGTATTACTACCGGGCGATAGCGAAGTTCAACCTCAAGCGCTACCCCGAGGTCTTTGAAGACCTCTCGACAGCCATAAAACTTCAGCCCGGCTTTACGGACGCCTACTATAAAAGGGGCCTCGCCCACCTTACGGTCGGGGCGTACCCAAGCGCCGTCGAGGATTTCAAAAAAGCGGTCTTTCTGGAGCCGAATAACGGCGCATTTTACTATAACCTCGGGCTTGCCGCCTCAAAGGCGGGAGACGGCGAGACAGCCTCGGCAAGCTTTAAAAGGGCGGCCGAGCTCGGATACAAAAAGTAGATACCTGAGACGATGAACCGTACAACTACAGGGAACAAGGCGGCGGGGAGACTCGCGCTTCCGGCGATAGCGGCGGCCGTGACATTTCTGGTCTACCTCCCCTCCGTAAGATACGGGTTCGTGAGCTTCGACGACCTGAGGTATGTCCCCGGCAACCCCGCCATCCGACATATCGACCTTGCCTTCATAAAGCTTATTCTCACCACGGTCATGGCGTCGAACTGGCACCCGCTCACGATCTTCTCCTACGCACTCGACTACGCCATGTGGGGGGCCGCCCCGCTCGGCTACCACCTCGAAAACATCGTATGGCACGCCGTCAATACGGCCCTTGTTTTCGTTTTGACCGTGAGGCTTTTCGGGGTAAAGGGCTCTCCGGACGCAAAGACGATCTTTGCCGGGCTTACCGCTGCGCTTCTTTTCGGTCTGCACCCGACACATGTGGAGTCGGTCTCGTGGATATCGGAAAGGAAGGACGTACTGAGCGGCTTTTTCTTTATTCTGAGCATCCTCGCGTACCTGAAGTACGCCGCGCCGTCAGCAGGAAAAAAACTGCTTTACTACTTTGCCTCTCTGTCCGCTTTCGTCCTTGCCGTCATGAGTAAACCCATGGCAATAACGCTGCCCGTGGCGCTACTGATATTAGACTTTTACCCGCTTGAAAGGTTTAAAGACGGGGTAGTAAAAATCCTCACCGAGAAGGTCCCTTTCCTCGCCGTAAGCCTTCTTACGGCAGCTTTAACGCTCTGGGCGCAGAGCTATGGGGGCGCTATAAAGACCTTCGGGACCTTCCCGATAGACAAACGGCTCTTTCTGTCGGTAAGGGCACCGGTCTTCTACCTTTACAAAACGGTCTTTCCGTTAAAGCTCTCCCCGATATATCTTCCGCCCGCTAAAACGAGCCTCGCGGGATTCGAGTTCATCGCCTCCCTCGCGATCGTTGTCGCCGTGACGGTATTTTGCCTCCTTGCCGCGAAAAGAAATAAGATATATCTGGCCTCGTGGCTCTTTTTTCTGGCAACGCTGCTGCCGGTCATCGGCATCATACAGGTAGGCGACCAGGCGGCAGCCGACCGCTACACCTATCTGCCGGGCCTCGGCCCGTTTATTCTCGTTGCCGCCGGGGCAGGGGCGATATTCGGGAGGCTTTCCAAAGGGACCGGAAGGACAATAGCTGCCGCCTGCCTCGTTGTCGTCTCAGGCGTTCTTTCTTTGAGGACCGTCTCTCAGGAGGCGATATGGAAGGATTCGGTCACGCTCTGGACGCATGTGATAAAGACCGAGGGCGAGATCCCGCTCGCCTACAACAGCCGCGGGCTTGTCTATCAGGACCTGGGCGAACATAAAGAGGCGATAGCGGACTTCAACAGGGCTATAGAGCTCGACCCCCGGTATGCTTTCCCCTACAATAACCGGGGGTACTCGTACCAGAGGATGAAAGACTACGGACAGGCAGCGAAAGACTACGACAGGGCGATAGAACTGGACCCCGGTATCGCCAGCCCTTACAACAACAGGGGGCTATTACGCTACGAGCTTGGGGATTACAATAATGCCGTGGCGGATTTCAAGAAGGCCATCGAGCTTGACACGAAACTGCTGCACGCCTATGTGAACATGGCCCTTGCGCACACGGAGCTTGGGAGGTTCCCGGAGGCCCTCAAAAGCTACAACGACGGGCTAAGCTTAAGCCCGACGGAGCCGGACATATATTTGAACAGGGGCTTTTTGTACCTGACGCTCGGAGCCTTCGGGAAGGCCGCCTCTGACTTCGAGTCCTCGATACGATTCGGGCAGGACGACCCGTCGGCTTACTGGGGCCTGGGGCTCGCTTCCCTGAAGCTCGGCGATACGGCGAAGGCCGAGGCCAATATCAGGAAGGCTGCCGGGATGGGGTCTAAAGAGGCGAAGGAATTTCTGGAGGGCTCGGACTCAGTTCACAAATAGCGTCGTCACCGCATTTAACGTAAAGAGCCGCGGCGATTGTCTTTGCGAGGAGCAGTTTTTGCGGCGCTGCCCCGCAAAGACGGCAAAACGAGTCTTTCAGCGGCCTGTTAAAAGACCGGAGGTTTTGAAGCTCCCCATAGCGTCTCAGCCCCTGGGTTTTAATATTTCCTTCGGGTTGAATGGGTGTGCCACTCCGCAATCCCGTCGCTTTAGCGGCGGGTCAAGGCTGGCAAATACAAATGATCTTCCATACCATCAAAATTCTACGTCATTTATGGCGGAGAATTTTAATTAAGCG
>JACRCH010000024.1 GCA_016219115.1 Deltaproteobacteria bacterium | reverse complement strand
TATGCCCGTAAGGGGCCTCTTGACCGCCTCTTTTACCTTAGAGAAGCCGACCTTGTCCCGTAAGACCTCGAGGAAGTGCACGACATTGAGGCTCCCGTCGTAATCCTCCTCTATGAAGCCGTTTATGACGCTGCGCTTCTCCTTATTGTCCCTTATGACCTTGTTCGTCCTCTTAAGCACGTTGTAGCAGACGGAGCACAGGGTCGTAAGCGTATCTCCAACTTTCCTCGCGTTCGAAAGCACCTTGGCCGGGGCCGTAAGCCCTATGACGTTGTCCGGCGTCAGCGGGAAGGTCGCGCCGCAGCAGTTCCACTGCCCCAGCTCTTCCATCTCAAAACCCATGGATAAGGCGGACTCTCTGGCGGATGAGTCAAAATGCCTGGCCACGGTATTTAATGTGCAGCCGGGATAGTACGGTATCTTCATCATCGGCATTCTACTTCAAAAGTAAGTTTTTTTCCGAGCGTCTTTTGGAGCGGGCAGGTCTCGGCTACCCTGTACAATCTTTTTCTTTCCTCTTCCGTAAGATCCCCGTTAATTGAGATCGATTTTTTGAAGACAACCTCGTCCGGACTTGACCGGTCCAGCTCGATATCCACAGATACGAATTCCACCGCCAGCCCATGGTCGTGCGCGTACTTCCTGACCCATATAGATATGCAACTTCCCAAGGCGCCCGCCAGAAGCTCGTGCGGACGGAACCCGACATTCTGACCGCCGTTCCTTACATCCGTGTCAGACATCACGGAACACCTTCCGTTAGTGACCTCGCAGGAATAGTCACCCTCTATTGATCTGACGGTAACAGAAGTCATAAAGTCTCAACTTACGAACTTTCTGAAGCCGCAGACTATGGCCTGCTGCGGGGCTTTTTTGAGGAACGGGAACGGGATGTCCTTTATCCTGTCGTGGTCGGTACCCTTCCTTAATGTCATCTGCCTCATCGCCTCCAGAACCGCCGCCACGCTTACGCCCTTGGGGCACCTTGAGTAGCACTGAAGGCACCCGACACAGAGCCACATCGAGTTGGCGTTGGCTACCTCCTCGACCCTGCCGAGCTGTAAAAACCTCATCACCTGGCTCGGCGTTATCTCCATGTCGTAGGAGACCGGGCAGCCGCCGGAGCAGTTGCCGCACTGGTAGCACATCTTCAGCACTTCGCCGCTCACCCTCTCGATCTTCCGTATGAGGGAGCTCTGTATATCTTCCTGCGCGAGCTTTATCTTCATGCGCCTCTCCTGTATTTTTCCACGCCCTGGAGGAAAAGGTCCCCGCCTTCGGCGTCGTTCACGACTATCGCCGGGAAGTCCACCACCTCAAGCCTTCTTACGGCCTCGGGGCCCAGGTCGCCGTACGCTATGATCTCGGCCTTCTTTATGGAGCGCGCGATGAGTGCCGCCGCTCCGCCTACCGCGGCCATGTAGACGGCCCTGTTCTTCTTTATCGAATCGAGCACTTCCCTGTTTCTGGCGCCCTTGCCGACCATACCCTTGAGTCCTAGATCCAGAAGCCTCGGCGTGTAGGCGTCCATCCTGCCGCTTGTGGTGGGGCCTGCTGAGCCTATGACCTGGCCCGGTTTCGGGGGCGTGGGGCCCACATAATATATTATCTGCCCCTTTATGTCGAACGGGAGCTTTTCACCCCTGTCGAGCAGCTCGATGAGTCTCTTGTGGGCCGCGTCCCTCGCGGTATAGAGGACCCCTGTTATCAGGACCTTGTCCCCGGCCTTGAGCTTTGCCGTGTCCGCGTCCGTCAGCGGGGCGGTTATCCTCTTCGGTTCCGTCATGGCTCAGATCACCGCTTCCTTGTGCCTGTCAGCGTGGCACTGTATGTTTAACGCCACGGGGAGGCTCGCGATGTGGCAGGGATATGTCTCCACATGGACGGCAAGGGCCGTAGTGGTCCCGCCGAAACCCATCGGGCCTATCCCGAGGTTGTTCACAAGCGTCAGCAACTCGCCTTCGAGGGCCGCAACGTCTGAGTCCGGGTTCTTACTGCCGACGGACCTTAAAAGGGCCGTCTTGGCAAGTATCGCCGACTTCTCGAAGCTACCGCCGATCCCCACGCCCACTACTATCGGGGGGCACGGGTTTCCGCCGGCCTCCTTTATCGATTCGACCACAAAACTCTTTATCCCCGGGATACCCTCGGCGGGCTTGAGCATCTTCAATCTGCTCATGTTCTCGCTGCCGGCGCCCTTGGGGGCTATCTTTATCTTCACCTTATCCCCTTCGACTATCGAAGTATGGATTATGGCGGGGGTGTTGTCCCCTGTGTTTATCCTCTTGATGGGGTGGCAGACGGATTTTCTTAAAAACCCGTCTTTATATCCCTGCCGCACCCCCTCGTTGACGGCGTCCTCGATCGAGCCGTCGAGGAAGACGTCCCTGCCGACCTCTATGAAAAAGACCGCTATGCCGGTATCCTGGCACATCGGGACCGATTCCCTTCCGGCTATCTCGAAGTTATCGATTATCTGTCCGAGGACCTCTTTCCCAAGAGGGGACGCCTCGCTGTCCCTGGCGGCCCTTATGGCCCCGGCCACATCCGGCTCGAGGTCGTAAGCGGCGCTTATGCAAAGGTCCCTGACTTTTTTCGTGATGTCTTTTACGGAGATAGTCCTCAAAATGGAAACCCTTTGAAGCTCACCGCGGCTTTGCCGCGGTGAACCTTCTGGATGTATGGAAGTTTACAACCTCTACCCGCTCGCCGACCTCGCGGCAAGCCGCGAAGGATGCGCTCGCCATGCATTTTCAAACAGCCTTCGAGCTACCTGCCTATTTTAAGATCGTCTATGAGGGCCTTGACCGCGGCCACAGACCCCATGAACTCTTTCTTCTCGTTCGCATCGAGCTCTATCTCGAATATCTTCTCGACGCCGTTGGCTCCGAGCATCACGGGCACCCCTATGAACATCCCCTTCACGCCGTACTGCCCGTCGCAGTAGGCGGCGCACGGGATTATCCTCTTTTTGTCCTTCAATATCGCCTCGGCCATCTCGGCCACGGCCGCCGAGGGGGCGTAGTAGGCGCTGCCGGTCTTTAAGAGCCCCACTATCTCGCCGCCGGCCTTCTTGGTGCGGGCCATTATGGCGTCTATCCTCTCAGGGGAGAGTAGCTGCGTGATCGGCACGCCCGAGACTGTCGCGTATCTCTTCAGGGGGACCATCTCATCGGCGTGACCGCCTATGACCATGGCGTGCACATCCTCCATCGACACCCCCAGTTCCATCGCTATGAACGACCTCATCCTCGACCCGTCAAGCGCTCCGGAGAGACCCATGATCCTGTTGGGCGGCAGATTGCTGAACTTCCACGCCGCGTAGACCATCACATCGAGCGGGTTGGTGACTACGAGTATTATGGCGTTGGGGGAGTGCTTGACTATCCCCTCGACGACTGTTTTTAAAATACCTACGTTGGTGTTTATAAGGTCGCTTCTGCTCATCCCGGGCTTTCTCGGGATGCCGGCCGTGATGATGACGACATCCGAGACGGCCGTGTCCTTGTAATCGTTTGTCCCCGTTACATTGGAGTCGAACTCTTCTATCGGGGCGGCCTCCATCAAGTCAAGGGATTTTCCCTGCGGAACACCCTCGACGATATCGAGGAGCACCACGTCTCCGAGTTCCTTGATTGCCAGCCAGAGCGCAACGGTGGCGCCAACATGACCCGCGCCGACGACGGTAATTTTTTTCCGGGCCAAATCAGACCTCCTTGAGATTTTTATCAGGGGTATTGTATCTCGTTCAGTGAAGAATGCCTCCCAAAAACGATTCAGCCGCGGGAGGCTAATTTTTAAAAAACTAAAGGAAAAGAACTGTCAGATCAAAAGAGACTTCAGCGGGGGAGCCTTAAGACCAAAAAAATTAATGGTTCCGCGCACTTGTATTATTTGCGCGCCCCTCTCACCGCCTCGGCGTCCTGACCCGTGGCGCCTTCATCCTGTTTTGGCCTCGAAGGTGAATCCCTTTATTGTATACAGTATACAAAAACACTGTTACTGTCAAGGGAATTCTGGCTCTTTACTGGGGGTGGCCGCTTAGTGACTGCTTCGATATGCCAGGGTAATGAACCTCCCTGCAAGCCAAGGCTTGCGGGGCATCACAATCTCCCCTCCCTTGACGGGAAGGGACTAAGGGGAAGGTTTACAATGAAACCCGGCAACAAAATAACGACTGACCGTTGGTCCGCGCAATAGCAACGCTTCCGGCCTGAATAGGACCACAGCTTGCCCTGGGCCAGGAAAGACCAAAACGCAATGGGTCTCCCAGGTAAAAAAGACCGCTCACGCCTTCTCCCGGAATATGCGGCGGATTTAAAAAAACTTGCAAAGAAGATACTCTTATGTTATTTAAAAATATTCTTATTCGGGGCGTAGCGCAGCCTGGTAGCGCACCTGCTTTGGGAGCAGGGTGTCGGAGGTTCGAATCCTCTCGCCCCGACCAGTTTTTAAAATTACGGCTTTTATTTTTTTGCCGCCGGAATTGGAAACTTATCTATGCCTTTTTTACAAAAGGCTTCAACGCGCCTGTAGCTCAGTCGGATAGAGCAACTGCCTTCTAAGCAGTGGGCCAGAGGTTCGAATCCTCTCAGGCGCGCCATATTTACCCCCGTGACGAAAATGGATTCGAAAACGTCCGAGCGCCGAGCAAGGCGAGGATGAGGCCGCTTGTACGCGGCAGGAAGCGAGGGCTTGCGGCTGGAGTGAGGCGTCAGGAAACTGAACTGGTTTTACGGGAAGGGGGGTGGGTCCTTTTTCCGGATAGTCCCGGCTCTTCATGGTTCGGCCCGACAAGACGCGCCGCTTCCGGCTCTATTCCCGCCTGATATTACGGCGCTCCCGGATGCCTGGAGCGGACGGCGTAACGGCCTCATGAACTTGCCGCTGAGAGTATCCGCGGCATTGTCTTCAGGCGTGTACCGGTCGCTTGGTCCCGGTGATAACGCGTCACAGGTAGCGAAATTTGCTCATGGCGGCGGAGACGACAAAGACCCTCAGGTTGTTGGACTGAGGGTCCGGAGTGGTGATGAAAAACCCGGGGCGGTTCTGGTCGTAACCGAGGGTAGCCCCGACCAGCACCTCACCATCGGCGAATGTCACCTCCACCTTCCGCCCGGAGGGTTTCTGGTCTTCGCCAAAGCTTTTCCTCTCGTTGTATGCCGGATTCCCGCTGAAATCCTTCACGAAGAAGACCGCCTTAAGGTCCTTTATGTATACCTCGATACCCTTGCCGGCGGTATCGGTTCCGGCAGGCTTGATATGAAACGCAGGCTTATTGGGAAAGAAGTTATCAGTATAGCCTTTGACGACCCTGCCATCGGCATAATGTATGACGACCTTTACATGTTCCATCTTTGGCCTATCCTGTCATAAAAAATTTCAGCGGCACACGCTTTTTTCAAAACAAGCTTAGCAGACTATAACGCTTTTGTCTACCGCGGCCCCTTTGCAGCCACCCGGAGCGCTTCCGCCGGTTATTTGGACGGCGTGAACTTCGGGGAGTTGGGGCATGCCTTCAAAAGAGCGCGAAAGGCTATTATATGCATGCCGTCGTGCAACGCGTCAGGATGGAAATCGACCTCGTGCTGCACGGCCTTCCGGATCTGCTCGATAGGCCTGCCCGATACGCACGGCTTGAGCCACTCCAGAGAGGCCTTGTTGCTACGCTCCACGGACGAGGCGAAGAGCATCCCGTCAACTACCCCCCTGGTGTAGGCCTCCCTTTCGGCCTTGTTCTCCTTCCAGTCATAGCCGTCCCAGTAGCCCTTCGGGACCACCAGCGTCTCGTCGGACAATACCGTTACAGGCAAAAGCAGCAGACAGAACGCGAACATAAACTTCTTTATCATCTTACGGCTCCTTTCAAAAACTACCGGCATTACCCGGCGACCCCTTGTTTATTGCGTCTTTTTTTCGGCAAAGCAACCGCTCTTTATCCCGGAAAAGCGGTAGTCCCGGCCTAACTTACCTGTGGATTATCTTGTAGACAAGGATAACGGTGGAGAAGATGAACGATATTATATTGGTGAGTATCACCGGAAGGGAATCTATCATGAAGCCGTAGACTATCCATATGAAGATGCCCGCGGAAAGCAGAGCGAACATGCCAAGGGAAACATCCTTTGTCGACTTCGTCTTGACGGCCTTTAGCACCTGCGGCACAAAGGAAGACGTGGTCAGCGTGCCTCCGACCAGACCGAGTAGTGTCGTGGAATCCATTCATTCGCTCCTGAAAGTTAATCAGACCTCCTCGCGGCGGGGCCGCGAGGTATCCATAAGCATATTCTTCAAAAACCGCATTAAGCTTGTTTGCAACGGATCAAGCGCTGCGGAAGATGAAATACATATTATATTACACCGGAAAAAATTTATCCCTTTTATTTTCCACCTTCTCTACAGCTCGACCCACTCGGACAGGGCCGGGTAGTAGAGCCCTTTTTTGATCTCGCGCTTCTCGCCCCCGGCCCTCAAGACCGCGGCGTATCTCTCAAGCTGGGCAGAGTACCTCTTCTTTTCGCTCTCGAGGAACTCCTTCATGGAGCCGCCCTCATGGGAGCCTGTCTTGTAGTCTATTATCCAGCGCACCCCGTCTTCGACGAATGTCCTGTCTATGACGGCGTGGACGACCTCGCCTCCGAAAACCCCGGTCAAAGGCAGCTCGACGGAGCCCTCCGGGTGGGCGGCAAGGGCCCACCTGCCTCGTCCGTCGCTTAACGCCTTTGAGACGACGGATACTACCTTTAAGACGGCCTCGTCGAGGGCCTTGCCGCCAAGCCCCAGCGCCCTCAACGCGGCCCTGATCCTCCCGCTTTCGCCCTCGACCCGTTCGGGGTCCCAGCCGCCGAGGCTCTCGACGGCTATCCTGCAGAGGTACCTGTGGACGACGGTCCCGAGATGGCGTACCGTCTCGCCCGCCCAGTAGTAGACGGGCTCCTCGGAAAAACCCCTCTCCGGGAAAGCCTCTATCGCGGCCGGAGGGGACGGGACGGGGGCCTCCCACGCAAGAGGGAGCCTCCTCAAAGGAATGTTTCCGGGCTCATTCGGCCTCTCTTTTTCATCGGCCGTACCGCCGGTTATCATGTCAGTGGACTGAGAGGTCCTGATCGTCGATAACAGAGACCTGTTCCTGACCTTTATCCCGTCATCGTCCTCGCCGTCGATGTGCCCCAGGAGGTAGAGTTCCTTTCTGGCGCGCGTTGCCGCCACATAAAAGAGGCGCGTCGTCTCAATATCCTCTTTTCTCCTGTTGATGAGCGTCAAGTACCTGTAGATGAGGCTCTCCCTGTCACCGCGCTTCTTCTCTATCGGCGCCAGAAGGAGGTCTTCGCCGCGCTCCATCCAGAGCAGTAGCTTTTTTTCGGCCACGCGCGCGGATTTCCCGAGCCCCGGGATTATCACATGGTCGAACTCAAGCCCCTTCGCCTTGTGTATCGTCATCAGCTCCAGAGCCGTGCCCTCTTTTCCGCCGTGCGAGGCGTAGAGCTTTGAGACCCTCTGCTCCAGCGTCTTTAAAGAAACCCCGCGCCCCTGGAAGCTTGCCGATTCGATGAGGCCGAAGAACTCCTCGGCGTCCTCCATCTCGGAGTCCTCCCGGACGCAGGCCGGCCCTCCGAGCTCTATCCAGAGCCCTTCAAGCAGCGCCCTTACCGGGACCCTGCCGTTTTTCTCAAGCGCCTTTTTGATCTTCCCGGTGAACCGTGCCGCCCTTCTCTGCCCGTCTTCGGATAGTGACGAAAGGCGCGAGCCGTCTTCAAGAAGGCTTAATACAGGGCTTGTCTTGTCTCCCGTGACCAGGGCGTGCAGGTCGGACAGGGCAAGACCGCACCACGGCGCCCTCAAGGCCGAAAGCCACGCCACCCTGTCGTAAGGGTGCGCCAGGACCCCGAGGAGCGAAAAGAGGTCCTGTATTACGGCCCTGTGCGAGAGCGGGTCGAACTCATCTGCCCTGAAATCGATCCCCTCCCTTTTAAGCGCCTCGACTATCTCCATAAGGTGCGTCCTCGACCTGCACAGCACCGCCGAGGACTCTCCCGGAGGTATCCCCTTTATTATCTCGACGACCTTCCGCGCCTCCTCTAGATCGTCCCTCTTTTCGAACAAGGTCGTCTTCGGCGGGCCCTTACGCCCCTTTTTGACGGCGTAAGAAGGCGAGTAGCTTATGGAACCGATGAACGGGTCTTCCACGGCCGGGAAGGCTCCTGTAAATGCGCCGTTTACCCAGGCGATGAGGTCTTCTCTTGACCTGAAGTTACTCTTAAGGGTCAGGGGGCGCAGCCGGATACCGCCTACCCCGTTCGACCTCGCGTCAAGGAAGAGCCCGACCTCGGCCTCCCTGAAGAGGTATATCGACTGCATCGGGTCGCCGACGATAAAAAGGGTCCTCCCGTCGCCCTCGGTCCACCCCCGTGTAAGCGACTTCAGCAGCTCAAGCTGCGCCCGGGAGGTATCCTGGTACTCATCCACCAGTATGTGCTGCACCCTG
>JACRCH010000023.1 GCA_016219115.1 Deltaproteobacteria bacterium | reverse complement strand
GCGTTCACCGGGGCCGTGGACTTCAAGGAGGGGCTTGTAAAGGCCGCCGACAACGGGACCTTTTTCATAGACGAGATAGCCGATATGAACCTCGTGGTGCAGGCGAGCCTTTTAAGGTTCATAGAGACCGGGGTCTTCAGGTCCATCGGCTCCAACAGGGAGGTCAAAGTACGGACAAGGATAGTCGCCGCGATAAACAGGAATATCGAGGAGGAGGTAAGGGCAAAACGTTTCCGCCATGACCTCTACTACAGACTGAACGTCTGCCGCATACACATCCCGCCGCTGCGGGAAAGGCCGGAAGATATACCGGTGCTTGTCAGACACTTCCTCGCATCATACGCCGCGTCAACCGGAAGGGAGGTCGTCCTGTCCACCGAGGCGATCGAACGCCTCGCATGGCATACATGGCCCGGCAACGTGAGGGAGCTGTTCCATACGCTTCAAAGGGTACTTGTAATGCTCAACAGCGGGGAAAATTCAATAAGCAAAAACGACGTCGAGACGGCCCTTAAGTCCCATACAGGCACATCTGTCCGGGACTTGAGGCCCGTAACCTCCCTCGATGAGACCGAAAAGAGATACATCCTTGCAAGCCTTAACGCCCATAACTGGAATATAAGCCGCACCGCCACGGTGCTCGGCATCGACAGAAGGACCCTCCAGAGAAAGATCTCCAGGTATCACATAAGCAGATAACGGCGCGAGGTCTTTGAGGGAGGCAGAAGCAAAGCCCCTTTTCACCCGACCCCGCTGCAATGCCGCCCCATGCGCCTTATTTGCGCATGCTTTTGTTCTCAAAGAGCACAGATTGATTTGACCCAGCCTGTTTCGCCAGGGTAGTTCATTTTTTTTGGAAGCTTCTGAAAACCTGTTCAAGCATTTCTGCCTCATGCGGCAATATGTCTGCACACCGGCCTTCTCTAGGAATACCTTGCAAAAACAGCATATTTCACTCCTGATTGTCTTGTGTGAACCCATTCCCGACAATTTTGTCGCACCTTTACCGCCTTTGTTCAGGAAGGCCGGTTTGCATAACTCACTAAATTAAAAAAGAAAATGAGACTTTTCCGGTCATGGCTCCGGTCTTGCATTTACTGCCTGTCACCAGAAAAATTCTTTGGAACCGCATGGCCGGTTCATAACGCTTAAGGGTGCTTGTAAGGGTGCTTGGGCGCTTATCGGGATTTTTCTGGAATAATTCTACAGTGCAAGGAGGGTGTGATGGTGAAGAAGATGTCTTATTTATCGGTTCTGGTTTTCGCAATCATATTATTAACATCCGTACTATCGGCAGAGCCAGGGTTTGCAGAGACAGGCGGCCAGGTGTTTTTCAGGTACGGCACGTCAAGCCTTAAGAACGACAGGGGCAAGCAGGTCTTCACGGATACCCTTGGCACGGCTGGGACTAACAACGATAAGAGCGGCTGGAACGTGAGCGCCGGCCTTGACACGGCCCTTATAAGAAAATTAGGCCCCGGCGACATAATCGGCGAGATCATGGTCGATTATTCGAAGTACTCCCAGAAGCAGGTGCGCCAAACCACGTCAGCGCTTCTGGGCGGCACCAACAATACGGAAGTAACGGTATCTTCGCTTGAGGTCGTGGTCGCCCCTAAATACCGCCTCGATGGTATAGCCGGCGGCAAGCTCAGGCCCTGGATAATACCCGTGGGCCTTGCGTTCCTCGTCAACTCTCCGCCTTCAAACGACACCACCTACCTTGATATAGGCTATCACATGGGCGCCGGGGTCGAGTACATGGTGCTTGATATCCTGAGCGTAGGAGTTGACTACAGGTACACGATCGCGAGCGGTGAGCCTAATTTCAAGGGAAACCACTCTACAGCCTCCGTCTACATGGGGATTAATTTTTAGCCAGAGAATTTTCGTCCTGGATGACGGCACGGCTTCCTGCTTCATAGATAGAAGTTCGTGTGGCGCCTAAACAAAAATGGCGCCACCAGGAGGCCTGTCCTCATTTAAGCCTGTGCGCCTTGCGAGCCGCAAGAAAAGCGGATCCAGGGAAGTAAGTTACGCCTTAAAAAAATAAAAGATCCTTTCCATGGCAAGGTGGGAAAAGCCGCAATAAAAAGGCATGGAAACGATTCCAACAAGCTCATAGACATAGAAATGAATGAATGAAGGTGAGAAGAGATGAAGCATACCTGTAATCTTGTATGGGCGCTGAAGCACAAATTGTGGAAGCCGTTTTTAGCCATTCTTATTGTTCTCCTGGCTTCTACCGCCGCATTCGCGCTTGAGCAGAATGAGTACAGGGAGATTGTGGGGCTCGATTCGAGGAAGGTTGTGTGGTTTCTGGCCCAGATGCACCTTTTCTTCGGCGCCTTTGTCCTCGGAGTGCCACTCTTCGCCGTCATTATAGAGATTGTGGGGTGGCGCTCCTCCGACAGGAAGTTCGATAAGCTCGCCTACGAGTTTACGAGCCTGTTAAGCGTCGCGTACGCGACCACGGCGGCCTTCGGCGGGCTCATGGCATTCGCCCTCTTCACCCTTTACCCGACCTTCATGGGGTACATGGCCGGGCTTTTCAAGGACGTGATGTTCATTTACGCGCTCCTTTTTTTCGGGGAGACCTTCTGCCTGTACATGTACTATTACGGGTGGGACTGGCTGAAAAGCGCTGAACCCTTCGGCAAGAGGGCGCAGTGGATAATGAAGGGGATCGGCGCCGTTATCCTTTTCACAGGGGTAATGTTCTTCTTCGGCGCGATAGGCCCGGTGATGAGGACCGATACAAAGACCTTCATGACGGCGCTTTATATACTTCCGCTCGGCGCAGGTTTTTTTATCGTAAAGGACAGGAAGAGCCTGCATATTTTAATCGGCATACTCCTCAACATCTTCGGCACGGCGATAATGCAGATGGCCAATTCCTGGATCGGGTTCATGATGAGCCCCGCAGGAGTGAACGAAAAGGGCGATCTTGTAGGAACCACCTGGCAGGTTTTCGAGAATACGCTTGCGACCCCGCTCGCGATCCACCGCATGTTCGGCAACCTCGCCTTCGGGGGGCTTGTCGCGGGCTCTTACGCGGCCGTCAAGTTCATCGGCTCTAAGACCCCTGAAGACAGGGCCCATTACGACTGGATGGGCTACATAGCAAACTTTGTGGCGGTAATCGGGCTCCTGCCCCTGCCGTTTGCTGGCTACTACCTTGGCCGCGAGGTCTATTCAACGAGCGCCGTAATGGGCAACAACATGATGGGCGGGGATTTCTCATGGACCTTTATAATGCAGGCGATGCTTGTGGGGTCGCTTTTCCTCATAAGCAATTATTACCTCTGGAGCGGTATGACCAGGATACCCGGCGCAGAAAGGTATTACAGGTACATAAAATTCATCCTCGGCGCCATAGTAATTTCTTTTGCGATATGGCTCACCCCGCATAACCTGCCACTTACCGGCGCTGAGGTATCACAGATGGGCGGGAGCCAGTACCATCCGACGCTGAAATTTTTGGGGCTTATGCCTGCCAAAAACGCTGTCGTGAACCTCATCATAATATCTACCTTCTTCAGCTTCCTCCTCTACAGGAGAGGGAATAAGGGCGAGAGGGTGCCCGTAAGCAGGCAGGGGAAGCTGCCAAGGATATTCATACCACTTGCCGGCCTGGCGACGATAATCATAGTCGGGCAATATGCGGTTTACCTTTTCAGCCTTGACCCGGCCGCTCTCGATCTGCCGCAGGACCGCGCCGGCTATTTCAGGGTGGTCGGGTATCTCCTGGCCTTTGAATGCGTATCTGCCGTGGTTGCCGTCATCCTCGCTTTGAAGGACAGGGGGATACTGGCGCAGGGCATATATCTGGGCACCACCGCGTTCAACGTCGTACTGTTTCTCGGCGTTTACGGGTTTGTCGTTATGGAGAAGGCGTCTCCTTTTTTAAGGAACATCGCCGTAAGCCAGTTCATGCAGATCATAAGCTGCCTTATCCTTGTAACGACCATAGACATCTTCCTTTTTAAGGGCGCAAAGGTCATAGGGGAGCTTAAGTGGGGAAAGATGACGGTCAGGAGCCAGTATGCCCTGCTTCTTTTAACGATAATCATCACCATAAATATGGGGCTTATGGGTTTCATAAGGTCAGGCCTGAGGGGGGACTGGCACATATTCGGCGTTATGAGGGATACCTCCCCGTGGTCTTACACCCCGAGCAATTTTACCATGACGCAGATGGTGGGGCTTTCAGTCCTTGTGTTCCTTGTGGGGGTCGCCTTCATGTTCTGGCTCGGAGGCATAGCCGCGAGTAAAGGGAAGCCTGACAGTACGGAAAAGGCTGCAAATGCGAAGGCGGATGAGACACCCGGGCTAACAGAGGGGGCAGTCACGAAAAAAACAGAGTAGGCCTGAGGGCGCGTTCTCCGCAAGCCGCGCCCGTGGAGCGGCGGTCAGGCGACCTCGCAAAAACAGTGGCCTAAGCAGGTTAAGTAAGCAGGCCTGCCGATGTTCGATCGTGCGTCTTAAACGCACTGTTTCCTGTCATTCTAGCAGGCTGTTGAAAAACAGCCTGCTAAGGCAATCCATGGACGGATTGCCAAATTGTGAGACTTGAAAAGTCGAGTAATTTGTGAGATTTGGACGAATTCACTTCGGCCAAATCGTTGTTGAAAAAGCCATGGATGGACT
>JACRCH010000025.1 GCA_016219115.1 Deltaproteobacteria bacterium | reverse complement strand
GGTCTTTGCTCCTTCTGCCCCGGGTCGTTCCCACCGCCCCCTCAGGCTCGCTCACCTTACCCTCCAGGGGTTTGTTTTAGTTACAAAGAAAAAAATCCCTCACGCTTAAGCTCCCGCGGGTTCAGGTTTGTAACCTGAACCCTGAATTTCGTATAGCAGCCGCGAATCATTCGGGTTCAATCTGCAAGATTGAACCCGCCAGTAGAATGTCTTTCGTATTGTTTTTACAGAACACCAGGTCCATTGCGTAGCGAGCATAAAGGAGAGCGAGCGAGCCTCTGTATTTATTGTGCGCGAGCTTGACAGCGAGCGAAGCAATAGCCCCGAGGCGCGCGGCAGCGCGCAAAAAGGCCTAATGTATTGCGCGGAAAGCTACCGGGTATTTACCCGAAGGGGAATAAAAATTACCCCGCCTTTACTGTCTCTTTCAGGAGCGGGAACCCGAGTTCCTCCCTCGTTTTCAAGTACCCCTCGGCGCATCCTTTGGCAAGGGCCCTGACCCTTCCGATGAACCGTGTCCTCTCGGCCACGCTTATCGCGCCTCTGGCGTCAAGGAGGTTGAAGGTGTGCGAGCACTTCAGGCAGAAGTCATAGGCCGGCAGGTAAAGCCCCTTTTCCATCAGCCTGAAGCACTCCTTTTCGTACATGTCAAAGAGGCTGAACAACATATTCGCGTCAGCCTCCTCGAAGTTGAACCTTGAGTACTCTATCTCCGTCCTCAGATGGACGTCCCCGTAGCTTATATCCTTGTTCCATTTGAGGTCATAGACATTATCGACCCCCTGAAGGTACATCGTGATCCTCTCAAGGCCGTAGGTGATCTCGCCGGAGACGGGCTTCAAGTCGATCCCTCCGGCCTGCTGGAAGTATGTGAACTGGGTTATCTCCATCCCGTCGAGCCAGACCTCCCACCCCAGGCCCCACGCCCCGAGGGTAGGGGACTCCCAGTCGTCCTCGACGAACCTTATGTCGTGGGCGAGCGGGTCGACGCCTAAGACCCTGAGGCTGTCGAGGTAGAGCTCCTGTATGTCGTCAGGCGAGGGTTTAAGTATCACCTGGAACTGGTAGTAGTGCTGGAGCCTGTTGGGGTTTTCTCCGTAGCGTCCGTCCGTGGGCCTTCTTGAAGGCTCGACATAGGCCGCCTTCCACGGCTCGGGCCCGAGGACCCGCAAAAAGGTGGCCGGATGGAATGTGCCGGCCCCGACCTCCATGTCGTAAGGCTGCAGCAGCAGACACCCCTGAGAGGCCCAGAACTTTTGGAGGTTCAGTATGACATCCTGAAAGTACATATATATCTCCTTGATGAAAAAAGTAAAAAATTGAGCGTGATGATATTTTGAAAGCTGTCTTTCAAATTAGCCGTGCGCCAGGACCGTGCGGTCGGCAATTTTAAACGACTCGTTATGGCACAGGCTCGTTGGCGGATATACGGCCTGTTTTTTTAATCCGCCGTACGCCAGTACCATTTTACATAAAAACAGCCCCGCGGTCAAAGGGAGGCGTTTTTCAGCTTGGCCATGAACTTTTTGGTCTTGAGCTCTTTGCCTATCTGGAATTTTATGAAGTCGTAGAGTATCCCTTCGCTCTCCTCGAGAAAAGCCGCGCCCGGCTTGAGCCTGCCAAGTTTGTCGGTGTCGAACTTCGCGGCCATGGAGAGGAGCCGGGCCGTCCCTGCCGAGATGCCGGCCACGCTCCCGGCTGACACGGCGCACCTTGCGCAGACCGTGCCGCCTTTCTCGGAGCTGAAAAAGAGCCGCTCTTCCGCCGCGAAAGGCCGCCTGCACACGACACAGCAGTCAAGATGCGGAAGGTAGCCGAGCATGGACAAAAGCCTTATCTCGAAGAACCTCAAAACCGTCTCGCCGTCTTCCGTCTCCAGCATCTTGAGAAACCCGGTAAGGAGGCTGAAGACCCCGGGCAGGCGCTGGCCTTCCCTGGTCATCTCGGCCACAAGCTCCAGGAGATAACAGGCCTGCGACAACCTCTCGATATCGGACTTGAGGGCGGAGTAGGCGTCGATAAGGGAGGCGTCCTCGACCCTCACCATGTCGCTCTTGCCGCCGTGGAAGAACACCAGGAGTATCTCGGAGGCGGGTTCGATGTTCCCAACGAACCGTTTCCTGGAGCGCCGGGCGCCTTTGGCTATGCCGGTAAGCTTGCCGTGCTCCAGCGTATGGAATGTGAGTATCCGGTCGCTCTCGCCGTAGTCGATGGAGTTTAAGATAACGGCGCGGGCCTTGTAGAGACCCCTTTTCATAACAGTCCCATCCTCATGAAGACGGTGGCAAGGCCCAAAAAGCTGAAGAACCCGCCGATGTCGGTGCATGTGGTGACGAAGACCGTGGCTGAGATCGCCGGGTCTACCTTGAACCATTTGAGCACTATCGGTATAAAGGCGCCGCTTAAGCCCGCTATAAAGAGGTTTGCGGTCATGGCCAGGAAGAGCAGTACCCCGACCATGATGTTGGCGCCGAGCAGATATGACACGAGAGTGGCCACGAGTCCGGTCAGAAAGCCGTTTGCCAGCCCGACGGTGGCCTCTTTAAAGAGCACCCATCTGGCGTTTTTAAGCGACAGCTCACCGAGGGCAAGACCCCTTACCACTACGGTTATAGTCTGCGTGGCGGCGTTGCCGCCCATGCCGGCCACTATCGGCATCAGTACCGCGAGGATGACTAATTTTTCTATGGTGCCCTCAAAGACCTTCACGACGCTCGCGGCGAGGAATGCGGTGGCGAGGTTTATCAGCAGCCACGGCGCCCTCATCCATATCGAGCGCGTGGCCGGGTCAAGGGCCCGCTCCTCGAGGTTTAAGCCCGCCACGCGGTAGAAGTCCTCGAATATCTCCTCCTCGATGACGTCCACGACGTCGTCCACGGTGATCCTGCCTACGAGCCTGCCGTCGTAGTCCACTACAGGCATCGCGACGAGGTCGTACTGCCGGAAGAGTTTGGCGACCTCCTCCTGGTCGACGTCCGTCCTGACTTTAATCGGTTCGGCGGCTATGGTCTTTATCTTTACGTCAGGTCCGGCCAGTATCAATTTGTCGAGAGAGACGACTCCGGTAAGCCTGTTGAAGGCGTCCACGACGAAGACATTGGCGATCTGCTCGATGTCTTTGCTCCTTCTCCTTACGGCCTCTATCGTCTCTTCCACAGTCGCTTCTTCGGAGACCGAGACAAGCTCGGCCTGCATCTTTCCGCCGGCGGTGTCCTCGGGGTAGACAAGGAGCTTTTGTACCGCGAGGGAATCTTCCTTGCCTATGCCGTTGAGGACCTGCTTGGCGTCTTCTATCGGGAGCTCCGAGATGACGTCGGCCGCGTCGTCCGTCTCCATCTCGTCCACGACGGCTATGAGCTTGTCGGGGGTGATGGCGGCGATGAGCGTTTTACGCAGACGCTCGTCTATCTCAAGGAGAACCTCCGAGGCGGCCTCCGGCGTCAGGAGCTTGAAGAGCTCCACCGCCTCCTCGTCCTCAAGCTCGGACAACACCTTGCCGATATCCGAGGCGTGCATCTCGGCGACAAGTTGCCTGAGGGAGTCATGATCAAGGCGCTCAAGTAGGGTCTTGATCTCCTCGATATGGTCTTTTTTGGCTTCTACAGACATCTGTCCTCAGAGAGATTTCGACCTGATATATTATGGATTGAAAATGCGTAGCGAATTTTTCAGAGCTTGTCGTGAGGTTAGCGAGCGAATGGGAATTGTAAATTCCCATGCATTTCTAAGATTCCCGCGGAAAAGCCGTCGGGAATCTTCAACGCCGTAAAAAAGTACTGTGAAGGTCTTCTTAAATACCGGTCAGGGAAGGCTGAAAAATACGGCTCGCTGTCAGCTCAGGCGCGAGATGCCTGATTTTACGCCGAAAAAAGGCGGCACAGTCAAAATTAGCACCACGAAAAAGAGAAGTCAACACATAAGTATCCGTTTGAGCGCCGTCGCGGCAAAAAAAACGGCAGGCCGTTACTCTGGCCTGCCGGATGCTCGAACACTTTATTTTAGCCGTTAAAACACCAGACTCCTGTCTGGTGATGGATAGGCCGTCCGAAGGACCCAAGCCGAAGGCTTGTAGCCGAAGGCTTGTAGCCGAAGAAACCGCCGACTCCTGTCGGCGGAGTTTCACTTGAAAAAGTCCTTCCTGTACTTTTTTAGCCAAGAATTGGCCGGAGTGAATTGTAGAGCGATGCTCTGCCTGGCAAGGAAATTTTACATTTCTAAGTCTCGCCTTATCACTTCGTGAGTCGGCGAGCACCCGGTGGCGATCCTTCCGTGGATTGTTCAGCGGTTCGCGTTTTTCCGCAACCTGCTAAAAGACGGATGAATCTTTATCTTTCCAGGAAGAACGGGCCGCCAACGCTTCTCATCACGAACTCGGTGGTAGAGCCCAGCACCATCTCGAATATCCTTGAGTGGTGTGAGGTGCCCATGAACATGAGGTCGTGTTTGTTTTCCCTGTAGTATCTCTCTATGGATGTCGGCGGGTCGCCCGCCAGGGCCGCGAACTTCGCCTTTATGCCGTAGGGCTTGAGGTAGTCCTCGGCGTCTTTAAGGAGTGTCGTGTCGCCCTCCGAGACGCTGACGGTAAGGACGGTCAGCGGGAGTCCCAGGGTCTTGCTCCATTCGGCCGCAGAGTGCATCGCGCGACTCGCGTTCGGGCTGCCGTCATAAGCCAAAAGGAGGCTTTTAGGCTCCGAAAAACCCTCCGGCACCACGAGGACGGGTTTCGGAGACTTCCTCAAGACCGCCTCCGTGGTAGAGCCCTGGAGCTCGTACTCGAACCGCGCGTTGATGCCTCTCCTGCCCATCACGACAAGGTCGGCCACTTTGGCCTTTTCGCAGATCTCTCCGGGGACGATCCCTACGGACATCTGGGTCTCTTTGTTGACCCCGGCCTTCTCGCAGGCCTCCTCGAAGGTCCTGAGTATTGATTTGCCCTTGTCCTCAAGGACCTCCCTCATCTTGGCCGAAAAGTTAAGGAAGGGCTCGAACCCGAGGGAACCCGAGATGTCGTGGAGGAACGGGCCCTCCAGGGCCACAAGGTCCACGACATGGAGGCCCACAAGGTCCGCGCCGAACTTTTTGGCGAGCCACAGCGACCAGTCAAGGGCCGATTTGCCGTAGACCGATCCGTCCTGAGGCACAAGTATCTTTTTGATCATATTAGGGCAGGCTCACTTACCGAGGCCGCTTCGACCTCTATTTTTCCGTCAACGAAGTCCACTTTGAAGAGATCGCCCTCTTTCCATTTAAGGGTGATCGGCACCTTGACCTTTTCGTCAACGTGTCTTTTGAGGAACCTCGCTCCGTACTTCTGGTTATAGCCTTTTTCCACGAGTTCGTCAACCGCTTTGTCTGTCAAGGCCAGCTGCTTGCCGTAGCTCTCGAGGTGCTCCCTGATCCGCTCCAGGTACATGGCGGTAAGCTGCCTGACCTCGTCCCTGGTAAGGGGAGTGAAGACGATGATGTCGTCTATGCGGTTGAGGAACTCCGGTGAGAATACGCCCTCGACATCGCGCATGATGTCTTTCTTGAGTTGACCGGTGTTTTCCCCGTCGTTCAGGAACCCAAGAGGCTTCACGTATTTCTTGAAGACATCGGAGCCGAGGTTGCTGGTCATGATGATGACGGTATCGCTGAAGTATACCCGTTTGCCCCTGCCGTCGGTGAGCCATCCCTCGTCAAAGACCTGCAGGAAGAGGTTCAGGACGTAAGGATGGGCCTTTTCTATCTCGTCAAGGAGCACTACCGAGTAAGGGTTCTCCCTTACCGGGTTAGAAAGAAGCCCTCCGCGTTCGCTGCCTACTATGCCCCTTGGCATGCCTATGAGCTTGTCGACCGCGAGGGCGGAGTCCTTGTACTCGCTCATATCGACCCTTATCATCTTTTTGTCGTCACCGAAGAGGAACTCGGCCAGGGCCTTGGCGAGTTCGGTCTTGCCGACCCCGGTCGGCCCCAGAAAGAGCAGCACCCCGTCGGGCCTCGAGTAGTTCTCCTTCAAGGGGCCCTTGTTGAGCCTCAGGCGTTTGGAAAGGGCGTTTATAGCCTCTTTCTGGCCGATAAGGCGCCTGCTCAAGACCTTCTCCATGTCTTTAAAGCGGCCAGTGGTGTCCCTGAAGATCATGTCCTTGGGGATCTTGGTCTCCTGGGAGATGACCTCTATGACATCGTCGGACTTCACCGGCTCATCGGGCCTGTTTATCTCGACCTTTACGCACGAGGTGTCGAGCCATCCGATGACCTTGTCGGGCATCTTAAGAGACCTCATGTACCTCTGGCTCATGTCCAGGGCCGTCTCTATGGCCTCGTCGGTGATCGATACCGTGTAGCTTTTTTCAAGCCTTGACCTGATGCCGTAGAGTATCTTTCTTGTCTGGTCCACCGTCGGCTCGGCTATGTTCACCAGCCGGAACCTTCTGGCAAGCGCCTCGTCCTCGGCTATGAACTCCTTGTACTCCGATAAGGTCGTGGCCCCGATTATCTGGACCTCGCCTCTAGACAGGGTAGACTTGAAGATGTTGGCTGCATCCGACGGCACACCCATGGCGCTGCCGGCCCCGATCAACGTGTGGGCCTCGTCTATGAAGAAGATGATGTTCTTTCTTTCCTTTATCTCCTTGATGATCTTCTCTATGCGGTCCTCGAACATGCCCCTGAATATGGTGCCGGCCACGATGGAGTTCATCTGGAGGTTTACGATCTGTTTGTCCCTGAGCCTCTTGGGGACCCTCTTCGGCTCAAGCTCAATTCTCCTGGCGAGTCCCTCGACCACGGCGGTCTTGCCGACTCCGGGCTCTCCGATTATCATGACGGAGTTGGAGCGGTCGACATGGCAGAGTATCTCCATGACCTGGTCAATTTCGGCGTCCCTGCCGACGATGATCGGGAGTTTGTCGAACCTCGCGAGCTTGTTCAGGTTGACCGCGAAGTGTTTGAGGTTCGGCGGGAGTTCATATTTTTTCTTGAGTTCCTCTTCCATCTCTTCCTTACTCCTTACCTTTACGGTGATTCTGCGCATGACATAATCGGGGTCAAGGCCGAAGCTGCGGAATACCTTGGCCGGAAGGCTGTGGTTCTCCTGGAAGATGGCTATGAAAAGGTCAGTGGAATCAAGCTCTTCCCTGCCCCATCTCTGGGCCTCTTCTTTCGCGAGCCTGAAGACGTTGCGGGTGGCCGGAGGGATCTTAAGCCCGAGACCTATGTATTGGCGGGAGACGTTTAAGTGTTCGTTGAGGAAGTTTATGACGTGGTAGACATCCAGGTTAAGATCCTCCATGACTTCCCTGAAGAAGTTCTCCTCGACCTTCGCGAAAGCGAGAAAGAGGTGCTCTACGCCGAGGTAGTAATGCTGACGGTTTTTGCTCTCCTCGATAGCCGCCTCAAGAACCTTTTTCGCGGCCGGCGTAAGCTTTTCTTTTATTTCGTCGAGTTCAGTCATTTTTGACCTCTTTCAGCCCTGGATGCCTTTAAGCATCGCAGGAACCTGGTTTTGGGGCTGGAGCCGGATAGCGGCCCATCAGTCTGTTATTCCATCCTTATTTTCTATCCTTGTCCTTCCCGTACCTTACTTATCGGCAGGTCGGGCCGGTTTTTTAGCTCCCTTTTCAAGGGCACTCAGTTATTTTACCACAATCCTTTTCTCGGTTCATAGGGATTTATTGCCGAGAACTCCTCCAGCAGCCTCTTCGACTGCTCATCTAACTTCTTGGGAACATTGATATTTATGACAATATACTCGTCCCCGCGCCTGCTCTCCAAGACCCCGTAAGCCTCTTCTGCATAATAGACCCCTTTTCCCTTGAGCCTCAATTTCTGGCCGCCCTGGGTCCCGGCGGGTATCTTTATCCTGGTGGAGCCGTCTATCGTAGGCACCTCTATCTCGGAGCCGAGCGCGGCCTCCTTTACGGTCACCGGTACATCTACATATATATCATTATCTACCCTTTTGAAGTATCTGTGCGGCGCAACGCCCGTTATTATGAAAAGATCCCCGTTCGGCCCTCCATCGTACCCGAGATCCCCCTTGCCGGCCACTCTTACCCTTGAGCCTGTCTTTATCCCGGGGGGAATCTTGACCGTCATCGTCTCGGCGGGGCCAGTTCTGCGGGCGACCGTTATCCTTACCTCGGTACCCTTTACGGCGTGCATGAAGTCGACTTCAAGGTGATATTCGATGTCCGAGCCCCTCTGGATGCCTCTTCTTCTGCCGGGCCGCCCGAAGACCTCGCTGAAGATATCCTCGAAACCTCCGCCGAAACCGCCGAAGTCCTCGTACGGAAAACCCGCTCCCTGGGGGTAGCCGCCCATGCCGGGCTCAAATGTCACGCGGCCCGTGAGGTCGTAGTCAGACCTCTTTTTCGGGTCGATGAGAACGCTGTAGGCCTCGTTTATCTCCTTGAACTTCGCCTCCATCTCGGCCTTTCTGTCCGGGTGCAGGTCGGGGTGGTACTTCCTGGCGAGGTTACGGTACGCCTTCTTTATCTCTTCCTCGGAGGCGTTCTTCGCAACACCGAGTATCTCGTAATAATCTTTGTTGGCCATCTTTATAATATTCCGGAGCGGTTGGTCCGCTTTAGCTGAAGCCGCGCGGTTTTAAAAAGCTATTGCCTCTGCTGACAAAAAGGCCCGCCGCCAAGGAGGCCTGATCGATCTTCAACGGTCTCAAAAAGAAGGTGTCGGTTTTTTGTACTTTTACGCCCCCCGGCGTCTATTGTCAAGAGGCCTCTTTTTTAATTATAACAGGTTTATGGGCTTGTATACAGGGGCAACGGTCTTGTCAGTTGAGAGGTCCGATCCGAGTGGAGGGTGGAAGGAGGTCTAAAGTTTCAAAGACCGGGCCGTTGCGGCCCGGTCTTCTCTCCCAACACAAAAACTTCAGTATATTAACCGGTTACGAGCTTCGGCCCGTGTGAAAACGCGTGGCGAGCGAATGGAAATCGTACTCGTCCATACATTTCGCGGATTCCCAACGGCTTTTCCGCGGGGAATCCGCGATGAAAGAGGTCATTTCTTCTCATCCACGACTTCCGCATCCACGACTTCGCCCTGCTGCCCGGTTCCGCCTGAAGGGGCTGCGCCCGGGTGTGGCCCGGCGGCTGAGGCGGCCTTGTACATAACCTCGGCCATCTTGTGCGAAGCCGTGTTTATCCTGTTTATGGCTTCCTTTAAAGGCTCGACCTCGTTCTGCTCAAGGGCCTTTTTACCCTCGGCCAGGGCCTCTTCAACCGCCCTGGCGTCCTCCGCGGGGATCTTCTCGCGGTTCTCGTTGAGGAGTTTTTCGGTCGAGTAGACGAGCGAGTCGAGCTGGTTTCTCGTCTCGATCACCTCTCTTTTCTTCTTATCCTCTTCGGCGTGGGACTCCGCGTCCTTGACCATCTTTTCGACCTCGTCCTTTACAAGGCCGCTTGAGGCGGTGATCGTGATCTTCTGCTCCTTGTTGGTGGCAAGGTCCCTGGCCGAGACGTTCAATATGCCGTTGGCGTCTATGTCGAAGGCGACCTCTACCTGCGGCACGCCCCTGGGGGCCGACGGTATCCCTATGAGATGGAACTTGCCGAGGGTCCTGTTGTCGCGGGCCATCTGTCTTTCGCCCTGCAGGACATGTATCTCGACCTGGGTCTGGTTGTCAGCGGCGGTCGTGAAGGTCTCCTTTTTTTTCGTCGGTATGGTCGTATTCCTCTGGATAAGCGTCGTCATAACCCCGCCGAGGGTCTCTACCCCGAGTGAAAGCGGGGTGACATCGAGGAGCACTACGTCCTTGACCTCTCCGGCGAGCACCCCGCCCTGGATGGCCGCGCCTATGGCGACGACCTCATCGGGGTTTACGCCCTTGTGGGGCTCCTTGCCGAAGATCGACTTTACGAACTGCTGTATGGCGGGCATCCTTGTCATGCCCCCGACAAGGACGACCTCGTGTATCTGCGAAGCCGACATCCCGGCGTCCTTCAACGCCTGCTCGCAGGGTTTCCTGCTCCTATCGACAAGGTCGGCTACGAGCTGCTCGAGCTTGGCCCTTGAGATCCTCACCACAAGGTGCTTGGGGCCCGTGGCGTCGGCGGTGATGAACGGCAGGTTTATCTCCGTCTCCATGGTGGAAGAGAGCTCGATCTTCGCCTTTTCAGCCGCCTCTCTGAGCCTCTGAAGCGCCATCCTGTCCTTCGACAGGTCTATCCCCTGGTCCTTTTTGAACTCGGTGACGAGCCAGTCTATTATGCGGTGGTCGAAGTTGTCGCCGCCGAGGTGGGTATCCCCGTTTGTAGATTTTACCTCGAATACCCCGTCGCCGACCTCGAGTATCGAGATGTCGAATGTGCCGCCGCCGAAGTCGTAAACGGCTATTATCTCGTCTTTTTTCTTTTCGAGGCCGTACGCCAGAGACGACGCGGTAGGCTCGTTTATGATCCTTTTGACATCAAGGCCGGCTATCCTGCCGGCGTCCTTGGTCGCCTGCCTCTGCGAATCGTTGAAGTAGGCCGGGACAGTTATGACGGCCTCAGTGACGGGCTCCCCGAGGTAGGCTTCGGCGGACCTTTTAAGCTTCTGAAGAATGAGCGCCGAGATCTCCGGGGGCAGGAAGTCCTTGCCCATGTTCGAGGACTTCACGATGGCCCTGCCCTGGCTGTCCTGCTCTACCTTATAGGGGACCATCTTCATCTCTTCGTTCACTTCGCTGAAGACCCTTCCCATGAACCTCTTTATCGAGAAGATGGTGTTCTCTGGGTTGGTGACGGCCTGCCTCTTGGCGACCTGCCCTACGAGTATCTCCTTGTCCTTGGTAAAAGCGACAACGGATGGGGTTATGCGGCTGCCTTCTTCATTGACGATGACTTTCGGCTCCCCGGCCTCCATTACTGCGACGACGGAGTTGGTCGTTCCGAGGTCTATGCCGATAATTTTTCCCATTTGAATCCCTCCTGGTTTTTAACTATAGACTGTTTTATATGTGTTGTCAATTTTACAGGAATTTCAAGTAATTCAGATAGATACGTGTCTTTTAGACGCTATCCGGCAAGGATAATATAGGGCCCCGCCCCCTCCGTGTCAAGGCCTGGAAGGGATAAATGTCGGGATTTTTTTAAAAAATTGGGGGGGGAAATGGATTTTAAAAGACCAGACCGCTAATCTTTGCCTTTGCTAAAGGGCTTTTTACGCGCTGCCGCGCGCTTCGGGGCGATTGCTCGGCTCGCTGTCAAGCTCGCGCGCAATAAAATAAGAGGCTGTGCTTGCTCGCTTTCCTTATGCTCGCTACGCAATGCCCCTGGGGTTTGTTTTAAAGACAAAAATCCCCTCCCTTGATGGAAGGGGGGAGAAAGGGGCGGGACTGTCTGTTTTCTGAAAGGTATCGTGGATAATTTCGCTACAAGTCTGTAAGTCTTTATGATAATTAATAGAGTAGCTAATATTTGGTGGGCGGAGTTCACCCTACGCTACTTTTTTAAGGAATGCAAAGTTGATATTTTACTGGGCAGATTTTTTAGGACCCAAGAAAAGAATCGAAATGCTAAGAATATACAAACATACTTTTAAGTTATTATTGTTATTACTGATTACCGCCTGTTCGTCAAATGGTTCCGTAGATATTGAATTACCAAAAGGAATGCATTTAGAGGATACTACTGCTGGCTCATTTTTGAAGATATTAGACATAGATTACGATGGAAATCTTTCATTTATAGGAGAAATACGAAAAGCTTTGAAAAGGAATGCTGGTTTAGAAGATGAATATATAGAAGGTAAAAACAAGGTTGTAGTTAGACGGTGGCGAGTTTTAAGTAGTCGTAATAAACGATCTTTTATTTTGTATGAAAAAATCGCACCGGAGAATAACATTTGGTTTGAGTATCCTTTAGGAGGAGAGGGTGTTCCTTATGCGGCACTTATTGGCGAGAAAGCTAAAGATCTCAAGTCGGACAGAAAATACGAAGGCTCGGTTTATATTAGTTCAAAAGCTGATAATGCAAGACTAGTTCTATTTGGTTTTGGAAATTATTGTACATCCGTAGTTATTTTAGGAGGCGCTTAAAAAAGCACTTCAGGCGGGTTCAGGTTTGCAACCTGAACCCTGAATTTCGTCTGGCGGTCACGAATCATTGAAATTAAAGATTACTGAATGAAACATACATAACGTTAAGGCTCAACGACGAATCCGTTGGAGCCTTTTGTCAGAGGACATCAGAATGGGGCCGAATCCAACATCTCGCGCAATTGCGTTGCAACCACAGGATCTTGGTGCATCAATTGATTGATTCTTTGTCGAAATATTCCTTTGTAAAGCCCGTAAGGAATAGGAATAACAATAGTTCCTATATAGCCCCCTATTGCTAGTCCAAGCGCGACCTTCCAATACCAAAGTATCGCCATAACCAACAACAGGCCCCATTTTCCAATAATCACAAGCCATGTCACTGGATACCAACGTGGTAAGAGGAGTTCCCCACCCCCTCTCCATTCAAAGCCGGAATTTCGGGAAATGAGAAGTGTAGCGCGTTGCATACCGAAGAGCACTATGTGGATAAACCAAAGGACTCCAAATGCTATCACCAACGTGGCTTCCATTATATATGTCCTCTAATGACCAGGCTCACCTTCAGTGGTAGTGTGGGCTACCCCATCCCTAACTGCATCCACCGGAACCGCAGAAAACCTCAAAGATATACGATTAAAACTATGATCGCAATTATAAGAGAGGTGCCAAGTACACTACACGCGATTTGTGTCCATATCAGTTTTTTTTCGAGATGGCCTGCGATTTCGAGGTCACCTTCTATCCATCGTTGAACCTGAGGTGCGAATTGTTTCGGCAGCCATCGTTCAAAATCGAAATTATCATAAAGAATTAGTCCAGGACCAAAGCAAAACGAGTAGAAGTAGCCGTCGATATATCGGAATGTATAGTACCGTTTTTTCCACTCATGAACTGCACTTGCACGATATTTTTCATCAAACTCAAACCATTTCTCAACTTTTTTAACTGAATCTTTTTCTATCTGTATCTGATTGTAGGCTGGGTCAATTTCGCAAAATATTTGTTCAAATTCTGGCAAAACAATCTCATTCCAAAGCTGAGTTTTTATTTCATCATATTCATCTAGGGAAATCTCATCTTCTAATCGGTTTGAATAGACTAGTTCACCATCCAGATTGTAAGCCTTATCACGGTCTACTATGTTGTCAAACTTATGAGTATTATCCATACAGTCCCGTAGGGTGGGCTCCGCCCACCTTAAAAACGCCATCGTCAAACCTCACCCTCCCCTTTATCCCCTCCCATCAATGGAGGGGGTACTAGCGTACGGCGGGTTTCCCCCTTTACCTCCCAAGCTTCTTATCCACCTTCCTCCATGTGATTTTGTTAAGAGCGAAAAGTAGCGCCGTCATAACGACCATGTAACCCATGACATATTTGCCGAGCGAGCGTCTCTCCGTCTC
>JACRCH010000022.1 GCA_016219115.1 Deltaproteobacteria bacterium | reverse complement strand
TGCAATAAAAGGGCCGCCGAACCGTCCCTTTGAGATAGTTTTAAGCCAGACCGGGTTTTACAGCTCGCGGTCGATGTTGATAGCTGGGTCTCGCGCAATGGATGGTTGTAAATCCCGCCAGGTCCGGAAGGAAGCAACGGTAGCAACTTTTATCCATGTGCCGCGAGGGTGCCTAGCTATCAACAGCGCCCGCGAGCCCCAAACCTTTTTGTACGCGATTACTGAAGTCCGGTAAGCACGCCAAACCGCGCGGCAGAGTATAAAAGCATGTCCAGCTACCTTGTAATAGCGAGAAAATGGAGGCCCGCTCTCTTCGAGGAGATAGTAGGCCAGTCACACGTGACAAGGACCCTCAAAAACGCCGTCTCTTCCGGGAGGATAGCGCACGCGTACCTCTTTTCCGGCCCCAGGGGGGTCGGAAAGACCACTGCCGCAAGGATACTCGCCAAGAGCCTCAACTGCGTAAACGGCCCTACCCCTACCCCCTGCAACGCATGCGAGAGCTGCAAGGGGATCGCCTCCGGTTCCTCGGTAGACGTATTCGAGATAGACGGGGCGTCGAACACCGGGGTCGACAATGTCAGGGAGTTAAGGGAGAGCGTCAGGTACGTGCCCACGCAGGGCAAGTACAAGATATATATAATAGACGAAGTCCACATGCTCTCTACCCCGGCCTTCAACGCGCTCTTGAAGACGCTCGAGGAGCCGCCGCCGCACGCAGTCTTCATCTTCGCCACTACCGAAGTCCACAAGATCCCAGCTACCATTCTTTCGCGTTGCCAGCGGTTCGACTTCAAGAGAATACCTTTCAAGGAACTCCAGCAGCACCTCAAAAAGATCGTCACCGAAGAGGGGATACCCTTCGAGGAGAAGGCCATCTTCACGGTGGCCAGGGAGGCTGACGGGTCCTTAAGGGACGGCCAGAGCCTTTTAGAACAGGTCCTGGCCTTTGCCGGAGGGAATCTTAGGGAAACGGATGTTACCGAGGCCCTCGGTCTTATGGACCGGTCGGTACTCTACGAGATATCGGACGCGATCATAAAAAATGACGGCGCGGCCTGTCTGAATATTATTGAAAAGATATATAATTTTGGGTATGATTTAAAAAGGGCCTGCGGCGACCTCCTGGAGCACATAAGGGACCTGACGGTCGTAAAAGTCACGGGGGAAGCGACACTGCTGGACCTTCCCGACAGCGAACTTGAGCGGCTCGGCGCTATTGCCGGAGGGGTAGGGGTAGAACGCCTCCACATGCTTTTCTCCATTATATCAAGGGGTTACGAAGAGGTCTCAAGGAGCTCTTCTCCGAGATACTCTTTTGAGATGGCCCTCTTGAGGGCGGCCCATTTAGACGAGATCCAGCCAGTCGGGGTCCTTTTGGAACGGCTCGAGGCCCTTAAAGACATGGTGGGAACGGCCGGGGTGGCAAGGACGACTCCGGCGCCGGTGAGCGCGAAGGTCTACGAGGCAAGGACCCCTGAAGCGGCTTATGTGGTAAAGGAAATAAGAGCTGAGGCGCAGACTGACCCTGAAGCGCAGGCTGCCGGGGGGGCCGACGGTCTTTTGGAATATTTAAGACAAAAGCTGCGTCCGCTCTCAGACGCCCTGGGGGCGGCCGAGGTAAAGGTCGACGGAGCCACGGTCGAGGTGACCGTGCCCGCGGACAAACAGCCTGTCCTCAAGATAAAGGATAAGCAGATCGAATCGGTATGCTCCGAGTATTTGAAGCAGCCCGTCAGGGTAAGGATAAGCGCCGCGGCTGGCGGGATTCCCGCAGCCGACAAAAAAAAAGAGACTGACCCGCTTGTTTCCGACGCCATCAAGATGCTCGGGGGCAGGGTCATAGAGGACCGGAGGAGAACCAATGTCTAAGAATTTGGGAAACCTTATGAGGCAGGCCCAGAAGATGCAGGAGAAGATGGCCGAGATGCAAAAGGAGCTGGCCACCAGGACCTGCGACGCGTCCGCCGGCGGAGGCATGGTCACCGCGACCGTGAACGGGGCCCAGGAGCTTGTCTCCCTGAAGATAGACCCCTCGGTCGTGGACCCCAAGGACATAGACATGCTCCAGGACCTGGTGACAGCGGCCGTGAACGAAGGCGTGAGAAGAAGCAAACAGATGGTCTCCGAGGAGATGTCGAAACTCACCTCCGGGCTCGGCATGAACATACCGGGGCTTTTTTAGCTCAAGCGAAGCCGGGTCGTGTCTTAAGCAGGCTGTTGACAAACAGCCCGACCCACCCTACGGGTGGGTGCCCCGGCAATCCATGGACGGTAGTCGAAAAAACCAGGGAGGGACTTTTTCAACATCCTGTTAGAAGTCCGGGACGGACTGTACGCGCATCCTGCTGGAAGAAGAGGGCCGCCCCGTTATCGACAGCCGTACGGATGGGATCTTTTTTATATGCAATACGCCGAACCTATAGACAGACTCATAAAGGCCATAACAAGGCTTCCGGGTATCGGCGAAAAGACGGCTACACGGCTTGCGCTCTATATCCTCAACGCCAAAAAGGAGTATGTCGGCGAGCTTGTCGAAAGCCTTCTCAACGTAAAGGAGAAGGTGGCCCTGTGCTCCGGCTGCATGACCTTTTCGGACACCGACCCGTGCTCAGTATGCTCGGACGCGGGAAGGGACGCTTTGACGATATGCGTGGTATCAGACTACAAGGACATGATGGCGCTTGAGTCGATGGGCGGATACAGGGGGACCTACCACATCCTGCACGGGAACCTCGCGCCCTTGAAAGGGGTCGGGCCCGATGACCTCAAGATAAGGGAACTTGTGGAGAGGGTGGAGAGAAACGGGGTCAAAGAGGTCATACTGGCGACCGGTTTCGATTCAGAGGGCGAGGCCACCAGCGCGTATCTCGCAAGGCTCCTGAAGCCATATAACGCCAGGCTTACCCGTATCGCCTCGGGCGTGCCCGTCGGAAGTTACGTGGAGTACATGGACGGGGCGACATTGGGCAGAGCCATGGAAGGAAGGAAAGAGGTATCCTGAGAGACCGGGGCTTTTTCCGGCAAGGTTTTTTTGATGACGGAGACAACTCTGAGCGCTGTTTTTCCGGTATCATTAACTCTCCCCTGGCCTGGGGCCAGGACTATAAAAATCAGGGGTTTGAAAGCCCACCGGGTACGCAGAACGCTAAAAATGCTGCCTCCGGGGCTTAAGGTCCCACAGGGGTTGGAGAATATTAAAGAAATGCTGCCTCCGGGGCTTAAAACCCCACATGGGCTGCAGAACGCTAAAAATGCTGCCTCCGGGGCTTTTAAGGTCCCACAAAGGCCGCAGAACGTTAAAAACAAAAAAACCATAAAGGAAAAGGTTATGGAAAATTATATAGAGGTAAGATGGCACGGAAGGGCGCAGCAGGGCGTTGTCACCGCTGCCAAGGTCCTTGGCGAGGCGTGCTTGAGGTCCGGGAAATTCGTACAGGCCTTCCCCGAGTTCGGTCCCGAGAGGATGGGCGCCCCTGTGAGGGCGTACAACAGGATCTCTGATGAGCCGATAAGGCTTCATTGCCAGGTCACCGACCCCAGGTATGTCCTTATAGCCGATCCGACTCTCATAGGCGTCGCGGGGGTGACCGACGGGACGCCTGAGAACGCTATATTCATAGTGAACACGCACAAGAGCCCCTCCGAGATGAGGAGCGAGCTTAAGCTTACGAGCAAGGGCGCGAAGGTCTTCACGCTGGACGCCACGAAGATATCGCTTGAGACCATCGGCAGGGTCATGCCCAACACCCCGATGCTCGGGGCGCTCTCGAAGGCGACCTCTTTCATAACGCTTGACGCGCTCATAGAGAACTTCAAGGAGAACTACGCCAAGAAGTACAGCCCCAAGGTCATAGAAGGCAACGTGGCGGCGATGAACAGGGGTTTCAACGAGGTAAAGGGCGAATAGAAGCAGGCGGCGGGGAAGGACGACGCTTTTTCGCTTTTTGAACGGGACTACCAGAAGCGCTTGAGGGCGAAAGGGGATAAAGATGGAAGAGAAAAAAGACAATAACCTCCCTTTAGGGGGAGTTATACCGAAGGGCGGAACGGCCCACGAGTATTCAACGGGCGGGTGGAGAAAGTTAAGGCCCGTCCTTGACAAGAACAGATGCACCAACTGCCTTATCTGCTGGGTGATGTGTCCGGACTCCGCCGTCATCACCGAAGACGGCAAGATGCTAGGGTTCGACATGGAGCACTGCAAGGGCTGCGGCATCTGCGCCGTTGAGTGCCCGGACAAGGTCAAAGCGATAAAGATGGAAGAGGAGGCCGAATAATGGCGATCACTATGACAAAAGGGCAGGTGGGGCTCACCGGCAACGCTGCCATCGCCTATGCCATGAAGCAGATCAACCCGGATGTATGTCCCGCCTATCCCATAACGCCGTCAACGGCCATAATCGAGGACTTCTCGGGCTACGTGGCCGACGGGGCGGTGGACACCGAGCTTATAACGGTCGAGAGCGAACACTCGGCGATGAGCGCCTGCATAGGGGCCTCCGCCGCCGGAGCCAGGGTAATGACGGCCACATCCTCACAGGGGCTGGCCCTCATGTGGGAGATGCTCTACATAGCCTCGGGGATGAGGCTCCCGATAATACTGACGGACGTGAACAGGGCCTTATCCGCCCCCATCAACATACACTGCGACCACTCGGACTCGATGGGCGCCAGGGACTCGGGCTGGATCCAGCTCTACTCCGAGACGGTGCAGGAGGCGTACGACAACCTTTTCCAGGCCGTGCGCATAGCAGAGCACAGAAAGGTGCTTTTACCCGTGATGGTATGTCTTGACGGGTTTATCACAAGCCACGCCATAGAGAACATCTCGCTTATAGACGACGCGGAAGCGAAGCAGTTCGTCGGGGAGTACATCCCCAGGCAGCACCTCCTTGACACCGACAATCCGATAACCTACGGGGCGATGTCTCTGCCTGAGAACTATATCGAGTTCAAGCACGAGCAGTCCAGGGCCATAGCGGGGTCAAAAGAAGTGGTCCTGGAGATAGGGAAAGAGTTCGGAAAGAAGTTCGGCAGAGAGTACGGCCTCTTCGAGACCTACAGACTCGATGACGCCGATACGGCCATAGTGATACTCAACTCCGCCGCCGGCACAACGAAGGTTGCGGTGGACGCCTTGAGAAAGCAGGGCATGAAGGTGGGCCTCTTGAGGCCGCGCCTTTTCAGGCCCTTCCCGTTTAAGGAGATCACCGCGGCCTTAAAGAACGTAAAGGCGGTCGGGGTGCTCGACAGGGCTGACTCCATGAGCGGCTTCGGCGGCCCTCTCTTCAGCGAGGTCCGTTCGGCGCTCTACGACCTTGAGGCCCGCCCGAAGATAATAAGCAGGATCTACGGTCTGGGAGGAAGGGACTACAAGGTAAAAGACGCTGTGGAGGTCTTCGGCGAGCTCGACAGGATCAGGGAGACGGGCAAGGTCGAGACCCTCACGAAGTACATAACCCTTTAAGCCGCGCCGGGTAAAAGACGCCCCTCCCGGCGGTTTTAAAAGACCACGGGGACTTCAGACCGTCAACAATAAAATCGAGGCCCTTGCAAGAGGGCATAAAGAGGTAAAAGATGGCAACCCTTAAAGAACTTTCGAAACAGGACGAACTTTTGTCAGGAGGCCACAGGCTTTGCGCCGGGTGCGGCATCCCCCCCATCGTAAGGCTGGTATTGAGGGCCGCCAACGGCCCCGTGGTGGCCACCACGGCCACGGGATGTCTTGAGGTCGGCACCACCATATACCCGTACACCGCGTGGAGGATCCCCTGGATACACTCCGCGTTCGAGAACGCCGCCGCCACCATAAGCGGCATAGAGACCGCCTACAGGGCGCTTAAAAAGAGGGGCAGGATCCCGCAGGACAAAAACATAAAGTTCATAGCCTTCGGCGGAGACGGCGGGACTTACGACATCGGGCTGCAGGCCCTATCGGGCGCGCTTGAAAGAGGGCACAACTTTCTCTATGTCTGCTACGACAACGGCGCGTACATGAATACGGGCATACAGCGCTCAAGCGCCACCCCGTACTTCTCGAACACCACCACCTCGCCCGCTGGCAAGGTGATACCCGGCAAACAGGAGTGGAGGAAGGACCTCACGAGGATAGTGGTGGCTCACAACGTCCCTTACGCCGCCCAGGCGTCCCCGCACAACTGGGCCGACCTCTCGAAGAAGGCCGAGAAGGCCCTGAATACCGAAGGGCCGACATTCCTGAACGTCATGAGCCCGTGCCCGCTCGGCTGGTACACCAAGCCCGAGGACTCCATAAAGTGGGCGAAGCTTTCGGTCGACACCTGCTATTGGCCGCTCTACGAGGTCGAGAACGGGATACTGAAGGTGACCTACAGGCCCAGGGAGAAAAAGCCGCTTGTCGACTGGCTCAAGCCCCAGGGCAGGTTCAAGCACCTCCTTACGCCGGAGAACAAGCCCCTTCTGGACAAGTTCCAGGAGAGGGTCGATTTCGAGTGGCAGAGGCTTTTAGACCTTGACGGAAAACGCATATGATGAGATGTTAGACGAACGGGCCCCGTAACGGGCCCTTCCTTTAAGAAGCACGGCTTTAACTTGTAATCTTTGTCACAGGGTTTCCTTGCAAACCCTCCCCTTAAGTCCCCTCCCGTCAAGGGAGGGGAGATTTTGACGGACTGCGGCAAGTCTTGCAGGGAGGTTCATTTTTTCGTGCCGCCTGATACGCTTTAATCCTGCCGCTCCATAAGCGGGTCAAGGCGGGCTGTGAAGATGACGATCACCTTGCCGTGAAGGACCCCCGTCATTCATGGCGCGGTTCTTCAATGCCTCGCGGCCGGTGGAGCGAGGGAGTTTCGTTTTCAGATGGGACTCCAGGCCCGTAAGGGCGGGCGTACCCAAGAGAGGTATGTCTTTACCATGCCGCAAAGCTCCTTCATAATGTTCGAGGAAGAGTACAACGAGATGATCTCGGTCGTTGAGAAGCTTCTGCGGGAAGCCAACGCCAAGTGCGTCTATCTCGTCGACAAGGACGGCCAGCTCATCACCTCAAGCGGTGAGACCGGGGATATCGACTCCACGTCGCTCGCTTCTCTTACCGCCGGGAACATCGCCGCCACCGGCGGGCTTGCCAAGCTCATAGGCGAAAAGGAGTTCACCATCCTTTTCCACGAGGGCGAGAGGGACAATATCCATATCTCGGTCATCGGGCAGAGGGTGATACTCGTCGTCATATTCGACAAGCGCTCCAGCCTCGGGCTCGTGAGGCTCAGGGTCAAGAAGGCGAGCGACGAACTCGCCAAAAGCATCCGCAAGCTCATGGAAAGGATGGAGGCCGGGACTGAAAAAGACAACCTCCTGAAAGAGATAACGGACGACGACATCGACAGGCTCTTCAACTGAGGGCCCCTGACGGGACCTCCAAACGGAGCCCGCTAAAAAGCACGCCTTGGTTCGCCTCAATCCTAGTTTAGCTCATTTGCCAGAATATCCCCGGGTAACCCCCGGTTTTTTTTGAACGGAGATCCGTCGGAATCAGATGAACCACCCCGGTAGCCAAGCTCCGGGGTATCTCCTTAAACCTCCCCTCCCTCGATTGCGAGGGCTGGGCTCCCGTTGCGCGCTTCCGATGCAACGGGAAGCGGGGAGGGTGAAAACCTGTTTTCACCCCCACCCTACCCTCCCCCATCAAGGGGGAGGGTTTTACAGGGAAACCCTCTGGCAAGCTAGAGGGAATTTTGTGATTAAAACTAACCGGTGCCATGTCATTCATAAACTACTCCTCAAGGGAAATAAACTGTAAGATCGTATATTACGGCCCTGGGCTTTGCGGCAAGACCACGAACCTGCAGGTCATATACAAAAAGACCAGGCCCGAGGCCAAGGGCAAGATGATAACCCTTGCCACCGAGACGGAAAGGACGCTCTTTTTCGACTTCCTCCCGCTCACCCTCGGCGACATAAAGGGGTTTAAGACCAGGTTCCACCTCTACACCGTCCCCGGGCAGATATTCTACGACGCCTCCAGGAAGCTCATCCTGAAGGGCGTTGACGGGATAGTCTTCGTCGCGGACTCGCAGGTCGAGAGGATGGACGCCAACATCGAGAGCTTCGACAACATGAAGACAAACCTCGAGGAGCAGGGCTACTCCATGGACCAGATACCCTGCGTGATACAGTACAACAAGAGAGACCTTCCGAACGTAGTCCCCGTGGCCGAACTGAAGAAGGTACTCAATATAAACGGCGTGCCTGATTTTGAATCCGTGGCCTCGGACGGCACGGGCGTCTTCGAGACACTCAAGGCTATCGTCAAGCTTGTCCTCATAGAGCTTAAAAAAGGGTCTTAATATTCCCTTCGGGTTGAATGGGCGTGCCACTCCGCAATCCCGTCGCTTTAGCGGCGGGTCAAGGCTGGCAAATAGAAATGATCTTCCATACCATCAAAATTCTCCGTCATTTATGGCGGAGAATTTTAATTAAGCGCGGCTTGCCGCGCATATAAAAACAGATTGCCCTTTGGGTACCCCGCCGGCAGGGCTCGGGGTGGTTCATCAGGCCCTTGTCCGTCCTGTTTTCAACTACCATACATTAAGGAGACATATACCGTGAGCTTAAGATCCGATATCACGAAGGATATCACCGCCGCGATGAAGGCGGGCGAAAAGGAGAAACTTTCAACG
>JACRCH010000020.1 GCA_016219115.1 Deltaproteobacteria bacterium | reverse complement strand
CTTTCATCCTTCAATGGACCAGCGCCGGGCCTGCCTCTCCTGTAATGAGCCACCCTGCGGCAAGGACCGCGGCGCTACATTATCTCGTAACGTTCCTGGTGGAATCTCTCGACCGGCTTGACTATCACCTTCTTGCCGAACCTCTTCTCAAGGTCCAGGAGTATCGCGGCGTCGGTTGAGAGGGTCTCGGCTATGGAGGGGCTCACATAAAGAGTAGCCTTCTTCTTCCTGTTCGGCAGCTCCCGCACCAGCTCCCTGTAGATGTCCATGACGATCGTGTCTCTGGCCTTCACCAGCCCGTTGCCCTCGCAGTAGGGGCACGGCTCGCAGAGCGACTGGGAGAGGTTCTCCCTTACCCTTTTGCGGGTCATCTCGACTATCCCGAGCTCGGATATCTTCAGGATGTTGGTGCGGGCCTTGTCGCCTTTCAGGGCCTCCTTGAGGGCGTTATAGACCTTCTCCCTGTCCGAGGCCTTCGACATGTCGATAAAGTCTATGACTATGATGCCGCCGATGTTACGCAGGCGCAGCTGGTAGACGACCTCCTTTACGGCTTCGAGGTTTGTCTTTACGATAGTCTCTTCCGAGCTCTTCTTGCCGACATACTTGCCGGTATTGACGTCTATGGCCGTCAGGGCCTCCATCTGGTCTATTACTATGTGGCCGCCGCTTCTGAGCCACACCTTCTTTTCAAGCGCGTCGGAGAGCTCGATCTCGATGCCGTGGGCGTCGAAGATATCCTCTTTGCCTTCATAAAGCTCGACCCTGCCGGAGAGAGCGGGCATGAACTCCTCGACGAACTTCACGACCCTGTCGTATTCTTCCTTCGAGTTTATCACTACCCTCTCGATATCCTGGCTGAAGAGGTCACGGAGGGTTCGTAGCGTCAGGTCAAGCTCCTCATAAAGGATGCCCGGCGTCTTGACCTCTTCCTTTTTCTTGAGTATCGAGCGCCAGAGCTTTTCGAGATAGTACATGTCGGCCTGTATGTCGTCTTTGGGCATCCCCTCGCAGACCGTCCTTATGATAAAGCCGTAGCCGTCGGTACGGAGACTTGAGACGATGTCCCTGAGCCTTCTTCTCTCCTTGTCGCTTGAGATCCTCCTTGAGATGGCGACCTTTTCGTAGGTCGGCATGAAGACGAGGTACCTTCCGGGCAGCGAGATGTAGGATGTGACGCGGGCGCCCTTTGTGCCGATAGGCTCCTTGGCGGCCTGCACCATCACCTCCTGCCCCTCTTTTATTATGTCCTGGATGCGCACCTGCGGGGCCTTGCGCTTGTCTTTCTCCTTCTCTTCCTCGCCCTCATCGAGGTCTTCGAAAGGCTCCTGTATGTCGGAGACATGGAGGAATGAGGTCCTCGAAAGGCCGATCTCCACGAAGGCCGACTGCATGCCCGGCAGCACCCTTACCACCTTGCCTTTGTAGATGTTTCCGGTGATGCCCCTGTCCTTGCCCCTCTCCACATAGAACTCCATGAGGCGGCCCTGCTCGATAAGCGCCACGCGCCGCTCGAAAGGGTTGGCGTTTATCAAAATTTCTGTCTTATTGCTCTTCATTCGGTGTCTTTTTATCCTTGGAAAAGAGACCGGAAAATTTTTGCGGTCGCATCCGATGAAATACCCCGGCCCGCCCCGCGGGCGTCAGACCGGAACCACGGATAACGGCAATCCGGTCCCTTCCGATAGAAATGCTTTACCTGAAATCCACGGGGAGAAAGCCCCCGGGCTCATTGAACGGCCTTTACTTTAAGGACGGGGATGAGGGACGCATCCTCACGGGGGATACCGAACAGGCACGCCACCACGTCGTGGGGCCTGGCGCTCGGGCCCTGGCCCCTTTTAAGGACCAGTCTGAGCGTGGAGTCCCCCGTACGGGTCAGCTCGGCGACCTGAGGTCTTAAGTCCACCTCCGTGACCTTATCCTCCTTTTGGATGCGTATTACTGTTGAAGCCTTGTTAAGGAAGTCCCTTAAAATCCCATCGATTCTTTGCGGCTCTATATTTAACCCCGCAGGGCCGTTCTTCAGGAATATCAAATACTCGTTAATCATAGCAGAGGGTTGGGCAAGTTTCAAGGGTATTACTTCCCCGCCGTGAAACTTGAGGCCCTCCGGCAGTCTACCGTTCAGCCTCTCCACTATCGCCCCCGGAGCAAGCATCCCCCCGTCCATGTTCAGCTCGACATCCATATATTCTTCAAGGCTTTCGAGGCCCACCGGCAGAGACGAGGCGAAAGAGACCTTCGGCAGCGGGTGGAAGCCCTGGGAGTACCTCAAAGGCAGGCCCGCCCTCTTTATCGCCCTGGTCATCGCGTTTATCAGTTCCAGGTGGCTTAAAAACCTCAACTCCCCGGTCTTTGAGAACCTGAGCCTCACCTTGTAATGGGGTCCTTCGGCGGCCTTCGCCCTTGTCTCCCGCTCTTTAAAGGCATCCATACTTTCAGCGGGTCTGTTCTTCACGACCCTGTGGTCGCAGACCCCGCAGTTCGAGCAGATGTCGACCTTGCAGTCCGGGGTGCGAGAGAGAAGAAGCGCCCTCTCATACTCCTTTTCCAGAAAGGTCTTTGTCACGCCGGTGTTCAGATGGTCCCACGGGAAGACCTCGTCGAAAGGCCGTCTTCTTCCGGTATAAAAGGCCGGGGCTATGCCCGATTCACTGAACGAGGCCTCCCATGGGGTGAAACTGAAGTGCTCGCTCCAGCCGTCAAACCTGCACCCTTTCCGGAAGGCCTTTAAGAGTACCACGGACAGGCGCCTGTCGCCCCTTGAGAAGACCCCTTCGAGGATGCTCATCTGAGGGTCGTGCCACTTAAATCCGAGGTTCAAGGCGCCGAGCCTGCCCCGCAATAACGACTGCTTCCTTACGCACTCTTCACGGGTTATCTGCGGCTCCCACTGGAAAGGGGTGTAGGGCTTCGGGATGAACGACGCGACACTTACATTTATCTGCGGGGTCTTCCCGCCGGTCGCCTTCTTGCCGATTAGCTTTACGCACTCGGCGAGCCTTACGATCTCCCGCAGATCGTCATCGGTCTCCGTCGGAAGGCCGAGCATGAAGTATAACTTCACGGACTTCCAGCCGAGGGTGAATATATCCTTCGTGGCGGCAAGTAAGTCCTCTTCCTCTATCCCCTTGTTTATAAGGAGCCGGAGCCGTTCGCTTCCGGCCTCAGGTGCGAGCGTGAAGCCGGTCTTCCTGACCCTCTTGATCTCGGAGGCGACCTTCGCGCTAAGCGTGCCTACCCGCAGCGACGGGAGGCTGACGGCGATATTCTCCTCGGCGAACCGGCCCATGAGCCCGGTCAGAAGCTCCTCGATATATGTATAGTCGCCGGTACTCAAAGACAGGAGCGAGACCTCGTCGTAGCCCGTGTTCTCAAGCGCCTCGTTGATTATCTTTACGATCTTATCCGGGGTCCTCTCCCTCACCGGCCTGTAGATGCTTCCGGCCTGGCAGAACCTGCACCCGCGCGTGCACCCCCTGGATATTTCCACGCTTACCCTGTCGTGTATCGTCTCCATGAAAGGGATGACGGGCCTTGTGGGGAGCGCCAGCCCGTTTATATCCGGGACCACCCTCTTTGCGACCTTATCGTAGCCTTTTACAAGCGGGGTAATCTTCCTTACCGTGCCGTCGGGGTTGTACTCAATGTCGAAGAAGGACGGTACATAGACGCCTTCGATCCCTGCCAGCCTCTTCAAGGTATCCGCCCTCACCTCTTTGTTCTTTCTCCCCTCCATTATCGCTTCGGCTATCTCCAGGACGGCCTCCTCGCCGTCGCCGAGCAGGAACGCGTCGAAGAAATCCGCCACCGGCTCCGGGTTGAAGGCCACGGGGCCGCCGCCCAGGACGAAAGGCTCTTCTTTCTTCCTGTCTTTAGAGAAAAGCGTTATCCCGCCGAGATCAAGCATGTTTATCACATTGGTGTAGGAGAGCTCGTACTGGAGCGAAAAGCCCATGATATCGAGTTCGCTCAAAGGGATGGAGGACTCAAGCGTAGTAAGCCTCATCGATTTCTTGCGAAGGAGCTCTTCCATGTCGGTCCATGGGGCGTAGACCCTCTCGCAGGCGATCTCCTCCCTGGAGTTGAGTATCTGGTAGAGTATCTGAAGGCCCAGATGGCTCATCCCCACCTCGTAGGCGTCCGGAAAACCGAGGCCGAACTTGAGACGCACCTTCGAGAGGTCCTTCTTTACAGAGTTGACCTCGCCTCCGATGTACCTGCTCGGTTTTTTTACAAGCGGGAGAAAATCCTTGATATTATTCTTATCCATCTCTTAGACTTGTTTCCTTAATATGAATTATAAAATAGAATGAACCACCCTGCTAGCTTGCTCCGGGGAATTTAGTGATTGAAGGATCCCGCCATAAATGACGGGGTTTCTTCACGGCAATGACAGAGCCGGTTGCGTAAACCCTTTAACTGAAAAACTCCGGGCGGCAGACCCCGCATCTGAAGCAGGCCCCGACATTGCACGGCGGGGTGAGCCCGCCTGAGAGCCCCTTCAAATACTCCTTCCAG
>JACRCH010000018.1 GCA_016219115.1 Deltaproteobacteria bacterium | reverse complement strand
TCTGTCTATCATGTCCATGACCCGGTCAAAGTCCTCATCCAGAAACCCTATGCCATCGAGCCCGAGCAAAGACGCCTTGGGATCGAGTATCCTCATCACGACGGTCTCGCCGTACTGCGTCGGGAGAGTGGAGACCCTCAGATCCAGGCTCTTGTCCCCGAGCCTCACCTTGATGCGGCCGTCCTGAGAGACCCTGCGCTCGGCTATGTCCATCTTCGCCATGATCTTTATGCGGGATACGACCGGCCCCTGGACCCACTTGGGAAGCTGCATCGTCTCTCTCATGAGCCCGTCGACCCGGATCCTGAGTTTTACGGATTTCTCCTGCGGCTCGATGTGTATGTCGCTGGCGCGGTTATCGGCGCCGTGGATGATGATGGAGTCGACCATCTTTATTATGGGCGGGGCGGCGCTTTTCCTGACCTGCTCGGAGAGGTCCCTGCCGGAGTCGGTCTCGTTGATGACCTCGACAAGCTTGTCCTTCTTCAGGTCCACCATCAGGTCTTCTATCGGCTCATTGAGGTGATAGTACCTTCCGATGGCGGCCGTCACGTCTGAAAGCGTGGCGACACACGGCTGGACCGCCATCCCGACCGAAAACCTCACGTCGTCGATGGCGTTCAAGTTCAGCGGGTCGGTCATGGCGACCCTTAAGACCTTCCTGTCCTGATACATGGGGACCAGCTGATACTTCTTGGCGAGCCCTTCGTTGACAAGCTTTATCGCCTCGGGGTCAATCGGGGTGGAGGCGATGTCCACGAAAGGGATATTGAGCTGGAAAGATAGCGTCTGGGCGATGTCTATCTCGGCGGCGTAGCCTTTTTTGACGAGGATGCCGCCGAGCCTCATCCCCTTGTGGTCTTTGGCGCTGTTGAGCGCCTCTTCGAGCTGTTCCTGTGTTATAAGCCCGGATTCGACAAGAAGCTCGCCTATCTTTTTTACCGCCATCTTTATATCTCCGGGATTCCCATGCCGGACAGAGCGACATGGCACTTTAGTAGTGGCATATTTTATAACATCGGAGGCGCTGATTATCAAGGTTGTACTGTCACCGGGTGCTCGCTGACTCACGAAGTGATAAGGCGAGCCTTAGAAATGTGATATCCCCTTGCCAGTCAGAACAACGTTACGCAATTCATCCCGGCCAAATCGCGGCTTGTCAGAAGGTCGTATCCGGTCCGGACACGGCGCTATATCTCTATTATGATCGGGAGTATCACGGGCTTTCTCTCAAGGGCCTTGTTGAAGAACCTCCTTAGAGCCCTCCTGATCTCTTCCTTGACCTCAAGCTGCTCGGTCTTCGCTTCGACATTGATGTTGCTCAGGGTGTCTATGACCACCCTTTTGGCGCCTTCAAGCAGCACAGCGCTCTCATCCTCGAATACAAGCCCCCTCGTGATTATCTCCGGGCCGTAGACGGTCTCGCCGGTGGCGCCGTTCAATGCAATGACCGCAAGCACCAATCCGTCCTGCGAGAGATGAGACCGGTCTTTCAGGACCATCGCGCCTACGTCGCCGACCCCCTTGCCATCGACAAAGACCCTTCCGAACTCGACCTTGTCTCTTTTATTTACGCCGTCTTCGGTGAACTCCACGACATCGCCGTCCTCGGCTATTATGATCTTCTCTGGTCTTACGCCGACCTTCTCGGCCAGACGGGCGTGAAGCACCAGGTGCCTGTACTCGCCGTGCACGGGGATGAAGTATTTGGGTTTTACGATATTGAACATGAGTTTCAATTCTTCCCTGCTCGCGTGCCCGGAGACATGGACCTCGGAGACCTTCTCGTATATGACGTCGGCGCCGCGCCTGTAGAGGTGGTTCATCATCGTGGAGATCGCCTTTTCGTGTCCGGGTATGAACTTGGAGGATAGTATTACGGTGTCCCCTTTGGTCACCTTGAGCTGCTTGTGGTTGTCCATCGCCATGCGGGTCAAAGCGCTCATCGGCTCGCCCTGGCTCCCGGTCGTAAGAAGCACGACCCTCTGGTGCGCCATGGCGTCTATCTCCTTCATATCCACTATCAGGCCGTCAGGGGCCTTCAGGTACCCAAGGGTCCTGGCGATCCTCACGTTGGCGACCATCGACTTGCCGTTAAGGGCCACCTTCCTGCCGAACTTCCCGGCGGCGTCTATGACCTGCTGTACCCTGTGGATGTTGGATGAGAAGGCGGCCACTATTATCCTGCCCTCGCACCTCCTGAAAATATCTTCGAGGTTGACCCCTATCTCCTTCTCCGAAAGCGTATAACCCTCTTTCTCGACGTTCGTCGAGTCGGACATGAAAAGAAGGACGCCCCTCTCCCCGTACTCCGAGAACCGCGCGTAGTCCATCACCTCGCCGTCCACCGGGGTCTGGTCCATCTTGAAGTCCCCGGTATGCACCACCACGCCCAGCGGGGTCGTGATCGCCAGGCCGCACCCGTCGACTATCGAGTGGCATACCCTTATGAACTCGATATCGAAAGGGCCGACCGAGACCCTGTCGCGAGGCCTTACGGTCTCGAATGTCGTTGAGCCCAGGATGCCGAACTCGGCGAGCTTCTCCTCGATGAGCCCTACCGTCAGGGCGGTCGCGTAGATGGGGGCGTTTATCTCCCTTAAGACGAACGGGAGGGCCCCTGTGTGGTCCTCGTGCCCGTGGGTTATGACAAAGGCCTTGACCTTCTCGCGGTTTCTCTTGAGATAGGTTATGTCGGGTATCACGATATCGATACCCAGCATGTAGTCCTCCGGGAACATCAGCCCGCAGTCTACCACTATGATCGTGTCGCCGTACTCAAAGGCCGTCATGTTGAGCCCGATCTCGCCGAGCCCGCCAAGTGGAATCACCTTGAGAGACGGTTTTCGCGCCTCTACCGGCGTCGTTACTTCAATTTCGTTTTCCATAGTATTTCAAGCCATCCCGGAGAGCATCTTCGCGATGGTCTCTCTTGTCCTGGGCCTCAACTCCTTCTCGTCGACCCCCTCGGTCGGTATGGGGTCTCCTATCGTTATCGTAACATCGCAGGGTCTTACCCAAAACCCGCCCCTTTTCAGAATATCTTTCGTCCCGTTTATGGCTATCGGGACTATCGGGACCCCGCTCTTGGAGGCAAGCACGAACGCCCCTCTCTTCATGGGCAGCAGCTCCCCGGTGTCGCTTCTCGTGCCTTCCGGGAATATCATTACTGAAGTCCCTCCCCTTATCTTTGCGGCCGCCTTCTCCATGCTCTTGTAAGACTCCGTGGCGCTCTCCCTCTTTACCCCGATGTAGCCGGACAAGTACATCGACCAGCCTATGAAGGGTATCTTGAAAAGGCTTTTTTTCGCCACCCACCGGAACTGCGCCCGCAGCGCCCCCTGCAAGGCAGGTATGTCGAAGGCGCCCTGGTGGTTTGAAAGGAATATGACCGGAGTTCCTTTCGGGATCTTCTCAGCGCCCTTGACCGCGACCCTGACCCCCGCGAGCATGAGTATCGTCCTGCACCAGAGGGCCGCCATCGTATGCGCCGTCTTGCCGCTCCTGTCGGCCAGGGCGGACAGGAAGATCAGGAAGCAGAAAAACATGGTAACGGGTGGCCCCAGGGCCCATAGTGCCAATGTCCTGAAAAACATTTGAGATTTTACCCTTTTCCCCTTGTTTAAGTCAAATCCGGCCCCTCATTGCTTAAGCCGTACTCAGCTCCCACCCGGCTCCGTTGACGGCCCCTCTGCGGGCTTCAGACCGTTATAAAAATAAACCGATATAATATACCATGTTTTACGGATTTGGGATAAAAAAAGAAGGTGAACCACCCCGCGGCAAGCCGCGCTTAATTAAAATTCTCCGCCATAAATGACGGAGAATTTTGATGGTATGGAAGGTCATTTTTATTTGCCAGCCTTGACCCGCCGCTAAAGCGACGGGATTGCGGAGTGGCACACCCATTCAACCCGAAGGAAATATTAAAAGCTTGATTTGAAGCTTTGAGCGGTGGTAAATTGTCTCAACCTGATTAAACGGCTGATAAAATATCCGGCCTTTCAAGCCGGGTTCAAAAAAGGAGTCTTTCAATGGCAGGTATCAATAAGGTGATTCTCGTCGGGAACCTCGGGGCCGACCCCGAGATACGCTACACGCCTTCGGGCATGGCCGTGGCGAACTTCAGGCTCGCCACGAGCGAGACCAGGGCCAACAAGGAAGGTCAGAAGGAGACAAAGACCGAGTGGCACAGGATAGTCACCTTCGGCAAACTGGCCGAGATATGCGGCGAGTACCTTTCCAAGGGCAAGCAGGTCTACATCGAAGGCAGGATCCAGACAAGAAACTGGGACGACAAAGACGGCAACAAGAAATACATCACGGAGATAGTCGCAAACACCATGCAGATGCTCGGAAGCAAAGACTCTTCGACCTCGACCTCGGCCCCGCACGAAGGGCCGGGAGAGGAACTGCCGCCCTCGGACATTGACGACGTGCCGTTCTAAAGATTATACCGGAAATGCGCGGAACAGCCGGAGCGAAGGGAAAGGTTGAAAGGTCTTTCCCTTTGTTTTTTGAGGACCTGTCCGGATATATTTTTTTGGCATGAAAGATACCATAAAAAGGACCCAGAGACTCGTCGGCGCCGTCACGGAAAAGGACCTCAGGTATGTAGACTCTTTTGTCTGTGAGGATATGGGTCTTTTCATGCCTGTAGGCGGCGCGTGTTTCTACGCCCTTACCCCGCTCCACAGCCATCCCTCCTACATGTTTATCCTG
>JACRCH010000015.1 GCA_016219115.1 Deltaproteobacteria bacterium | reverse complement strand
TGTGCCACTCCGCAATCCCGTCGCTTTAGCGGCGGGTCAAGGCTGGCAAATACAAATGATCTTTCCATGCCATCAAAATTCTCCGCAATTCATGGCGGAGAATTTTAATTAAGCGCGGCTTGCCGCGTATATAAAAACAGACTTCCCAACGGAAACCACGCAGCTTGCGCGGGGAGGTTCATCGACGAATCCTTTAATAGTCCTCTAATCTCGGTTTTTGTATACTGGATTGAAGAACCCCGCCATAAATGACGGGGATTCTTCACGGCAAGGTGATTGTCATTTTTATAGCTCGCCTTGACCCGCCCCTAAAGCGGCGGGATTGCGGCGAGCACCCGTTCATAAAACGGGACCGCTCCCGCACGGCAGCTAAAACCGCTGGATTGCGGAACACTAAAAAAAGACAGGGGAGGACTTACGGCATGCGCACAGCGACCAGGACAAACGACCTTTTTGAGATACTCGCACATCTTACTGTGGTAGTGACGATAGTATCCGCCGTTCTCATCTCATAAGAAACCTCCGCAACTTTTCCACTCCAGCCAACTTCCGCTCCCCGGGGAGGCCTCAGGGCCTCCCCCCGTCATTTCAGGCGGTTGAAAAAATATCTTGAGAGAAAGTTTTTTAGCGAATCCGTTAACCATCCGCCGGGATGTTGAAAAAGTCCCCGTTTGTCATTGAGGAGCCATTCTTGCTGCGAAGCAATCTCTAACAGGAGTCCGGCCATGACAATACGAATATACCGCACGCGAAGGAATAAGGCAGCCCGCCCCGGCCCGCCGGTTCCGTTCACCGCAGCGTTGGATAAAAACCCCGGACTTTGGTAGAATGCGGGAATGGAACTTATCTCACCCATGGGGAATATCGCCGATATATGAGCGCCGCCAACGAAGCCACCGGCTCCAAAGGCTTAGGCTTTGTTGTCCGGGCCTTGCAGCACAGGAACTTCCGTCTCTTTTTCAGCGGCCAGCTGATATCCCTTGTCGGCACCTGGATGCAGCAGGTGGCGATAAGCTGGCTCGTGTACCGTCTCACCAACTCGCCGTTTCTCCTCGGCATAGTCGTCTTCTCGGGCCAGATACCGACCTTCCTGCTGGCGCCGTTCGCCGGGGTCCTGGCCGACAGGTGGAACCGCCACCGTATCCTTGTCATAACGCAGACGCTTTCGATGGTCCAGGCGTTCGTCCTCGCAGTGCTCGTCCTTACCGGGAGGGTGGAGGTCTGGCATATAATAGTCCTCGCCGTTGTCATAGGCGTCATAAACTCGTTCGACATACCGACACGCCAGTCTTTTTTCATCCACATGATAGAAAAACGCGAAGACCTCGGCAACGCCATCGCCCTGAACTCTTCGCTCGTAAATTCGGCCCGGTTCCTTGGCCCGTCCATAGCCGGCGTGCTGATAGCCGCCGCCGGCGAGGGCGTGTGCATACTGATAAACGCGATAAGCTATATAGCCGTCATCGCCGCGCTTCTCATGATGAGGATCCAGCCGGAGAAGAAAGAGCCGAAGAGGCACCATGTGCTCAGGGAACTCAAGGAGGGGTTCGACTACGCCTACGGGTTCCCGCCGATACGGACGCTTCTTTTCCTTATAAGCCTCATAAGCCTGGCGGGCTCTCCTTACTCGGTGCTGATGCCGGTATTCGCAAGGGACATCCTCCACGGAGGCCCGCATACGCTCGGGTTTCTCATGGCCTCGGCAGGTATCGGGGCCCTCACGGGCACCGTCTATCTCGCTTCAAGGTCTACCGTACGGGGGCTCGGTAAAGTCATCGTGCTCGCCACCGCCACATTAAGCGCCGGCATAATAGCCTTCTCACTGTCAAGGTACACCGCGCTTTCTATGTTTTTCATATTCTTCGCCGGCTTCGGGATGATGGTGGACATGGCCTCCTGCAACACCATCCTCCAGACGATAGTGGATGACACCTTGAGGGGCCGCGTCATGAGCTTCTATACGATGTCCTTCATGGGCATGGCGCCGTTCGGAAGCCTCCTGGCCGGATACGCCGCCAGCAGGATCGGCGCGCCCGACACGCTCGTAATAGGGGGCTCATGCTGCTTCGTCGGAGCAATACTCTTCGCGCGTAATCTCCCGAAACTCAAAGAACACATACGCCCCATATACGCCAAAAAAGGCATCTGACTCAAGCGCCGGAAAGGTCCTGGCGGACGGCGAAGAGAAGATGCGAACCATTTGCCTGAACGGTCGCGGTTGCCGGGAAGCGATATTTAAATCCGCCGACCGCACGGTCCCTGGCGGACGGCGAAGAGAAGATACGAACCATTTGCCTGATCGGTCGCGGTTGCCGGGAAGCAATATTTAAATCCGCCGACCGCACGGTCCCCCGGGACCCCCTTCAACATGGCACAGGGCCGCCTGCGGCCTGTTGAGAGGTCCATAACGGTAGTGACTTTAAGTCTTTTTTTTGATAACCTTTTCGGGTGAGGCCTTCAGCGAGGGCATGCGCGGGGTCTCCGTCAGCTGATCCTTTACGGATTGCGGCGGACCCGCTTCGGCGGGTCAAACGCTCCGGACAATTAAAATTCTCCGCCATAAATGACGGAGAATTTTGATGGTATGGAAGGTCATTTTTATTTGCCAGCCTTGACCCGCCGCTAAAGCGACGGGATTGCGGAGTGGCACACCCATTCAATATCTCATGGCGCGGGTTTTTTTATGGAAGAGACGGTAACCGGGACTGACGGATTGCAGGGTGTTCTTCTCGACGCCTTCGGCAAGCTTACTTCGAAAGAGGCCGGGGAGTTGTCGTCACTGGTGACAGCCGGGGCCGAAAGCAAGGGTTTCACCTACCAGAGGCACGGCGGCAGGATAGAGACGATCCACCTGATGCTTCTCCCCGCTTTTTTCAGCGACCCGCAGGTAGCCTACCTCCACGGCGTGTCGCGCGCCGTTAAAAGAGGGGTGGAGTCGGTCTGGAGGGAGTACTTCAAAGACAGAGAGCTTGAAAAGCTCCTTCCGTTCAATGAGGTCGAGTACGGCTGGCTGCGGGGCCTTCAGCCTGTCCCCCTGGAAGACAGTGAGCCGATGTGGTACAGGCTCGATGCCCACGCGCACATGAAGGAGAAGAACTGGAAGGATACCGTTTCCGTCTTCGAGATAAACTCCTCTGCCGTAGGAGGGATACACTACAGCCCCGTGGCCGAAGCCCTCTTCTCCGAGATAATACTCCCGTTCCTGGCTACGCACCTGCCGAAACTCCCGCCTCTAAGGAAGAACCCGGACTTAAGGGACCTGCTCCACGGGCTTATGGAGAGGCACGCCGCCGCTATCGGCAGAAAGACTCTTACGGTGGTCTTCTCGGAGGACACGACCCTCGAGGAGGGGATAACCGAGGGCCCCTATATCGTGGAGTACCTATGCAGGAAAGGGGTGGACGCGCATCTCGCGGACCCGAGGGAGCTCTATGTAAAAAAAGACGACCTGTTCTATAAGGGCGAGCCCGTTGACATCGTCTACAGGAACTTCGAGATCGGCGACATCATAGAGATGGAGGAGAACGGAGAGAATACCGAGGGTGTGAAGTTCGCCTTTTCCAACAACCGCGTCATCTCTTCCCTGGCCGGGGACCTCGACCACAAGAGCATGTGGGAGGTCCTTACATGCGGGAGGTTTGACGGATACTTTTCTAAAGAGGACGCCGCCGTATTCAAAAAACACCTCCTGTGGACGCGCACCGTGAAGGAATGCAAGACGGACGGGCCGTATGGTGTGGCCGTGGACCTCGTCCCGTTTATCGTGAAGAACAGGCAAGACCTGGTCTTGAAGCCAAATCGCCTGTGCGGCGGCTACGGCGTGGCTATCGGTAAAAATACGGCTCAAGGCGACTGGGACAGGATCATAGACACGGCGCTCAAGGAAGAGGGCCAATGGGTGGCACAGTCCTTCAACGCTCCCGAGCGCTCGGTATTCCCGCTCTTTGAGGAAGGCCGCCTGGTATTCGAGCCGCACAATATCGTCTACGGGTTTTCTTCGACTTCTGAGGGCACGGGGGTGCTCGGAAGGGTCTCGAAAGAGAATGTCGTGAATGTGGCGCAACAGGGCGGACTGATGCCCGTGGCGCGGATCGATTAGGAGAGCGTATTGAGAGGGTTACTGAAAACGGCCGTTGAGTACCTCAAGAAAAAGGGCGCGGAGTACGGGGACGTAAGGTTCGAGCGGGTGACGACCGAGTCGATCCAGGTAAGAGACGGGGTCATCGAAGGGCACTCCACGGACTCATCCTCCGGCATCGGCATAAGGGTGGTCTTCAGGGGGGCCTGGGGGTTTGCCTCCACCCACATGACGACCGAGAAAGACGCGCTTAAAGCGGCCGACCAGGCGCTGGCCGTGGCCGCCGCCTGCTCTTCCGTCAACCGGACCAGGGTCGCTCTCGCCGAGACCGCTTTGCATGTGGACGCCTACGCTACGCCTTTCAGGATCGACCCTTTCAGCGTCTCGCCCGAGGAGAAGACAGGCAGGCTCATCGAGGTAACCACCGAGGCCTCGCGCTACAAAGACATCGCCGTCTGCGAGGCGTTCATGGCGTTCTCAAGGGTAGACAAAGAGTTCGTGAGCACCGAGGGCGCCGAGATAACCCAGTCGCTCCTTACCAGCGGGTGCGGCTACCATGTGATAGCCGAGAACGGCCACGACGCGCAGACCCGGTCATATCCGGACTCCCACCACGGGCTCTTCTCGACTAAAGGCTATGAGCTTATAGACGAGCTTGACATGATGGGCAGCCTTGAGAGGGTCACGGGGGAGGCCAGAGCCCTTTTGAACGCGAAGGAATGCGCGGCGGGGACCATTGACGTCATAATAGACGGCCCCCAGATGGCGCTCCAGATACACGAGTCGTGCGGCCACCCGGCTGAGCTCGACAGGGCGCTCGGTTCCGAGATAAGCTTTGCGGGCGGGAGCTTTCTTACTACCGACAGGATGGGCGCATACAGGTACGGCTCCGGGCATGTAAACCTCTATGCCGACCCGAACCATCCCGGAGGCGCCGGGAGCTACAAGTACGACGACGAGGGGGTCAGGACCAAGAGGGTCGATATAGTTAAAGAGGGCGTCTTTACCGATTACCTGTCTTCCCGCGAAGGGGCCCTGGTGATAGGCGCGCGGAGCAACGGAGCGATGAGGGCCGAGGGCTGGAACAGGCTCCCCATCGTGAGGATGAGCAACATCTGCATAGAGCCGGGTGAGGTGACGCTCTCAGACCTCATCGCGGACACGAAAAACGGGTTGCTGCTGTCAACCAACAGAAGCTGGTCGATAGACGACTTGAGGCTCAACTTCCAGTTCGGCACGGAGATAGCCTACGAGATAAGGAACGGCAAGCTCGGCAGGATATTCAAAAACCCGGTCTACTCGGGGATAACCCCTGATTTCTGGGCCTCGTGCGACGCGGTCTGCTCAAAAGAGGATTGGAGGATGTGGGGGCTTAACAGCTGCGCCAAGGGTGAACCGGTGCAGGTCATAGGTGTCGGCCACGGCGCCTCCCCGGCAAGGTTCAGGGGTGTGTCCGTAGGGGTTTTAAAAACGCGCGGCGAGCGCTGACCTCGCTCTTTGCCGCGAGGCCGGCGGGCGAACAGAAGATGTGGGCTTCCATATATCGTAAAGATTCCCCCGGCTTTTCCGCGGGGGATATTTAAAGGTGAGCCGATGCTTTTGAAGGAAAAAATACTTGAAGAGGCCGGCGACATCATAAGGTCCGCCAGGGCTGATTCCGTCGAGGCCGTCGTCCGCAGGGAGTCGGCGAGCACGCTGCGCTTCGCCGCTTCCTCGTTCCACCAGGGCGGCAAAGACACGGACTGCGCGGTATACGTAAGGGCGTTGATAGGCAGGAAGATCGGGGTCTCCTCGACCAACTCTCTCGAAGCGGACGGCCTCAAGGATTGTCTTAAAAGGGCGTTGAGGATCGCCGAGCACACCGGGAGAGAGCCGTTCGATTTCAGGCTTCCGGGCCCTTCGGAGTACCGGCCCGTAGAGTCCTGGTTTGAGCGGACGGCGACCGTGACCGAGAGGGAAAAGGTCGATATCCTGGCGGAGTCTTTTAAAAGGGCGCGCGCTTCAGGGGTCTCGCAGTCCGGCACGCTCACAACCGCCGAGGGAGAGGTGGCGGTCGTAAACTCCAAGGGTGTCTCGGCTTACCACCCGTACACCACGGCGCGCTTGAGCGTCGTGAGCACAAAGGGGGCGGCCTCCGGCCACGACAGCGCCCTCGGCAAAGACTTCTCAAGGATAGACATCCCCGGGGTCATGTCCCGGTCCGTTGACGACTGCCTCCTGGCCGCCTCACCGACACATCTTGAGCCGGGGGCCTACAGGGTGATATTCGCTCCCCACGCCGTCTCTGAACTCCTTGAGTGGTTATCGTATACCGGTTTCGGCTCCAAGAACTTCCACGAGGGCACGAGTTTTTTAAGCGGAAGGTTGGGCGAGAAGGTCACCGGCGGGCTTGTGAACATCCATGACGACGCTTTAGACCCTTCGGGGATGGCGATGCCTTTCGATATGGAGGGGGTCCCGAAAAGGAGGCTGTCCATAATAGAGAAGGGGGTTGCCAGGGGTGTGGCGTACGACAGCTTCACCGGGGCGATGGAAGGGGCGAGGACCACCGGGCACGCTGGTTTTCCGGACGAGCCGGAGGGGCCGTTCCCTGAACACCTCTTCATGGAAGGCGGCGTGATGGGGCTCGACGAGATGATGGAGAGGCTTGATCGCGGCATCTTCGTAAAGTCCTTCCACTACGTCAACGGGCTTCTGAACCCTAAAGAAGGGCTTATGACGGGGATGACCCGCCACGGGACATTCCTTGTGGAGGGCGGGAAGATCAAGAGGGCCGTAAACCCGATGCGGTTTACGGATAATATAGTAAAGGCGTTTGAAAGGATAGAAGGGCTCTCGAAGGACGCTCGGGTATTCTGGCACCACGGCTCCGCCTTGAGCTCCATCCGCGCCCCGTACCTCCTCATAGATTCCTTCAGATTCACTTCCTGATGTTTTAATCACAAAATTCCCTGTAGCTTGCTAGCGGGTTTCCTTATAAAAACCTCCCCCATCGAGGGGGAGAGGAGGGTGAAGGAGATACCCCGCAAGCCTTACTGTGGGGTGGTTTCAACCGGGCTCTGAAAAATCTTCTCCCCCGTAGTCTTTTTAAAATAATTCCCTATTCAGCGCGCCTTTATGTTATATTTAAGTATTAATTTAAACCGAAAAAGGAGAAAGTCTCAAATTGGAAAAAAATGTTGCTGGTTTCAACGAGTTTGGATTAGGCAGTGAAGTGATGAAGGCGGTGACCTCGATGGGCTTCGAGGAACCAACGCCCATTCAGAAAAAGACAATACCGGTCCTTCTTACGGGAAAGGACGTTATCGGACAGGCGCAGACCGGCACTGGTAAAACGGCGGCTTTCGGCATCCCGATAGTCGAGATGATAGATAAAAACGCCCAGGGCGTGCAGGCCATAATACTGGCGCCCACAAGGGAGCTTGCGATCCAGGCCGCCGAGGAGATGAACAAGCTCGGAAAGTACAAGAGGCTTCACGCGCTGCCGGTCTACGGAGGCACGTCCATCGAGAGGCAGATAAAGGCCCTGAAGAAGGGCGTGCATGTGGTGGTGGGGACTCCCGGCAGGGTCCTTGACCACATCGAAAGAAGGACCCTCTCCCTGAAGGACGTCAGGATAGTAGTCCTCGATGAGGCCGACGAGATGCTGGACATGGGTTTTGTCGACGACATCACGAAGATATTGAAGACCACGCCCGCCGAGAGGCAGACCCTGCTCTTCTCGGCTACCATGCCGGAAGGGATACTCAATATCTCGAAGCGCTACATGAGAAACCCTGAGAAGATAAGGATCGCCACCGACGCCCTTACCGCCCCGAAGATCAGCCAGATCTTCTACGAGGTGAGGCCGTCCGAGAAGATAGAGGCGCTCGCCAGGCTCATAGACTCCGACGACGGGGGCATATTCCTGGTATTCTGCCATACGAAGAAAGAGGCCGACGAGGTCGCCACGAACCTCAAGTTCAGGGGATACGAGGCGGACGCCATGCACGGGGATTTCAGCCAGGCGCAGAGGGAAGCGGTGCTTAAGAAGTTCAGGGACTCAAGGATCGACGTCCTCGTCGCCACGGATGTGGCCGCAAGGGGCCTGGACATCAGCAACATCTCCCATGTCGTCAACTTCTCCATACCGCAGAACCCGGAGTCCTATGTCCACAGGATCGGCAGGACCGGCAGGGCCGGCAGGGAAGGCGTGGCCATTACATTCGTCACGCCGAGGGAAGAGAGGCAGCTCAAACTCATAAAGGCCGTCTCCAAGGCCGATATCAAGCGCGGGAAACTCCCTTCAAAGGAACAGGTGATGGAGGCCCGCCTTGAGAGCCTCAAGGACAGGATACAGGAGGTCGTAGACGATAAGAACTTCGACAGGTATTTAAGCCTCGCGGAAAGGCTTATAGACGGGACCGACCCCAGGGAGGCGCTCGCGGCCCTCCTTAAATTCCAGCTCGGCGGTTACGAATCCGAGACGCCTTCGCGCGGACGCGAAGAAGTCTCGCTCGACGACACGGGCGCTGGCCCGGGCATGGCCAGGCTCTTTATGACCATAGGCAGGGGCCAGGACGTAAAGGCGGGCGACATCGTGAACGCCATCTCGAAGAAGGCCGACATACCGAGGCATGATATAAAGAATGTCTCCATATTCGACACGTTCACTTTCGTAGAGGTGCCACGGGACTCAGCCGAAAGGGTGATAGAGTTCATGCACCAGTCGATCATATCCGGCAGGAAGGTCGCCGTAGCCCCGGCAAAGCCTAAAGGGGATATGGGCAGGGCCGGGAGATAGGCGGTCCGGACCTCTTGACGGCCCGCGGGCGGCAAGACCGACGCTTGTATAAACGATAGGCCCTGTGAGACGGAACCGGGGCGGATAGATAAAAAAGGCCTGTGGACGAATCCGCGGGCCTTTTTGTTTCAGGCGTTCAGAGCCGCCGTTTACAGATTATTCCTGCCTTCCACAAGGACCTTGCAGTCCGGAGGGCAGCCTTTCTCGTCAAGCCCGCAAGGCTCCGGGTGGATTATCACGGTGCTGTTGGGCAGCTCGTTGCAGATATCCCCCTCAAGCCTGTCACAGAGATCATGTATCTCCTTTATCGTACGGTTGTGGCACACTACGAGGTGGAGGTCTATGTGCCTGTGCGAACCCGATTTCCTGCTCCTTAAATCGTGGCAGCCCAGCATGAAGCGGTACTTTTCATAGCCGGAGATGACGCGCTCGATCTTTTTTATCTCCTCATCCGGCAGTCTCTCATCTATCAATTCCATGAAAGACCTTCTCGTGATGTCGTAGGCGGCCTTGATAATGAAGAGGGCCACGCCTACCGCGAATATCGGGTCAAGAAGGTTTATCCCCGTGACCTTGACGAGCACAAGGCCGACAAGGACGCCTAGCGAGGTGTAGACATCGGTCTTCAGATGGAGGGAGTCGGCCTCAAGGGCCATGGAGTCGTACTTTTTCGCCGCCCTCATCAGGTACCGTGAGATGAAGAAGTTGGCTGTCATCGAAACGGCCATGACGGCTATGCCCAGGTCGATCGACTCCAGGATAACCCCGTGCCAGAATTTACCGACGCTTGTGTAGATTATCCCGACGGCGGCGGCGAATATAAGCCCCGCTTCTATGGCGCCGCTTATGTTTTCGAGCTTTCCGTGGCCGTAGGGGTGCTTTTCGTCGGGGGGTTTTATCGATTCCCTGATGCTTAACCACGCGATGAAGGACGCGAGCAGGTCCACGGCGCTGTGGAACGCCTCGGAGATGACGCTCAAGCTCCCGGTGATGATGCCCACGACAAGCTTCATCACGACGAGGGTGAAATTTGATATTATGGATAAGAACGCGGCTCTTGTCTGCATCGGTCGGTCCCTGGCGCGTGATGAAATCCGGTCAGATAATCAGGATAATGTAGCATACCTTAAAGGAGGGTTAAAGAGGCTTCACCCGGAGGGGTCAAAAAAGCGGCTAAAAGGCGATCTCCCCGCGAACGACCGTGACGGCCTGGCCTGAGAGCCGCACGCGGCCGTCTTTAAGCTCTACCTTTACGACCCCGCCGCGCTCGGAGGCCTGGTAGGCCGTAAACCTCTTTTTATCAAGCCTCTTCCCCCAGAAAGGCCCGAGACAGCAGTGGGCCGAGCCTGTGACAGGGTCTTCGTCTATCCCGGCGGCTGGTGCGAAAAACCTTGATACGAAGTCGTAGGTTGACGCGGCTTTGCTTGTGACGATGACCCCGCGCGCGGGCAATTTCTTGAGAAGGGCGAAGTCCGGCTTAAGACCCCGGAGAACCTCTTCCGAAGAGACCTCGACGAGGTAATCAAAACGGTTTTTGCCGACATATACGGGCTTGACAGAAAGCGCCTCTGTGAGCATGGGGGGAGGTCTCTTTCTCGGGCTCCGAAGGAAAATCCATCTCGATCCAATCGCCTTTTCGCTCTGCCACCAGCTTTCCGCTTAAGGTATGGAATATCGCTCTCTCCTCAGGCTTCAATTCACCCGTCTCCCAGAGGATGTGGGCGGAGGCCAGGGTGGCGTGCCCGCAGAGCTCTACCTCTACGGTCGGCGTAAACCACCTGAGACTGAACCCGTCCAGCCTTTTAAGCACGAACGCCGTCTCCGAAAGGTTCATCTCATGGGCGACATCTTTCATCCACCCCGTCTCCCTTGGCCCGGTTAAAAGGCAGACCGCGGCCGGGTTGCCCCTAAAGGGTGTGTCGGTGAAGGAGTCGACCTGGAAAAATTTGAGTCCCATAAAAGTCCTTTCTTGCGGCGGGCAAGCTATTGACGCCGTCAGATAAACCTTGACAGTATCTTCGAGAAGACCTATATTAACTACTATGGTAGATAATAAAATGGCGGTTGTCAATAAAATTATGAAGCTGGGGCTCTCGGAGTATGAGGCCAGGGCGTATGTCTCGCTCCTGGCGAAAAACCCGGCGACTGCCTACGAGATAGGGAAGCATTCGGGTGTGCCGACCTCAAAGGTCTACGAGGTCCTTAAAAAACTCCACGATAAGGGGAGTGTCCTTGTGCTCGACGAGGGCAAGACCAGGAGGTACGTCCCGGTCGAGCCTGAAGAGTTGCTTGACAGGCATAAGGACCTGGTAGAGTCTCTCAGGGACGACCTTTCGGATATAAGGGGCAGGAAGGAGCTTTCGTATATCTGGAATATCACTGACTACGATTATCTTATCGACAGGCTCCGCCGCATGATAGACGGGGCCTCGAGGGAACTCCTCGTCTCGATATGGGAAGACGAGATGGCGTTGATAGCCGGGTACCTCAAGGCATCCCTTGAAAGAAGGGTGAAGGCGGCCGTAGTACATTTCGGGCTTCCCGCGGTCAGGCTCGGGCAGGTATTCACCCACCCCATAGAAGACACCATCTACCATGAGAAGGGGGGCAGGGGGGTCGCCCTCGTGGCTGACTCGAGGGAGGTGCTCATCGGGACGATATTCCCGGACGGGAGCGTAGAAGGGGCGTGGAGCGCCAACAAGGGGTTTGTGACGCTCGCCGAGGATTACATAAAACACGACATCTACATAACCAAGATAGTAAAACGCTTTGACGGCCCTCTCAAAAAGAGGTTCGGCGCGGGTTATGCAAAATTGAGAGACGTATTCACTGATGAGGATTTAAGATGAAGATATATATCGACGGGAAGTACTACGGCAGGGAAGATGCGCGCATATCCGTTTTCGACCACGGGTTCCTTTACGGAGACGGGGTCTTTGAAGGCATAAGGGTCTACAACGGCAGGGTCTTCAGACTCTCCGAGCATATAGAGAGGCTTTACGGAAGCGCTAAAGCCGTCCTTCTCGAACCCCCTCTCGGAAAGGCGGAGCTTGAAGAAGCCGTAGCCGAAACGGTCAGGCTTAACGGGACGGTGAACGGGTATATCCGGCTCGTAGTAACGAGGGGGAAGGGCCTGCTGGGGATAGACCCCTCGTCGTGCGCAAAGGCGTCCGTGATAATAATAGTCGATGACCTGAGGCTTTATCCTGACAAGTATTACAGGGACGGCATAGAGATCGTCACCGCCTCCACGAGGCGCATAAGCTCCGATTCGCTTGACCCAAGGATAAAGTCGCTTAACTACCTCAACAACATCATGGCCAAGCTCGAGGCGAAAGCGGCCGGCTGCCTTGAGGCCGTGATGCTCAACAGCGACGGGTTCGTAGCCGAATGCACGGCTGATAATATCTTTATCGTAAAGGACGGGGTCCTTATGACCCCGGCGCCGTACTGCGGCGCCCTTGACGGGATAACGATGAGGACCGTGGTTGGGGAGGCTGTAAAGAACGGGATAAGGACGCTTGAGACGACGCTTACGCGCTACGACCTCTACACAGCGGATGAGGCCTTCATGACCGGAACCGGCGCCGAGGTCGCCCCTGTTGTAAAGATAGACGGCAGAGTCGTTGGCGATGGCGCCCCCGGGGCTGTGACAGGCAGGCTTATGAGACTCTTTAAAGAGGCGGTTGCCTCGTATGAAGGTTAGATTCCCCTGGGCGGAGGAAGACTTAGGCTGGCCAAGGCCCTCATCCATTTAAAATTCCCCGAGGCTCGCGCCTTGGCAGTATTTTTCCGGTTTGCTGACGGGCCGATTTTCATATGATACTCCGTTGAGAGGAGCGAAAAGAGACAGACATATGGGGCCGTGGTCCGGAGGGCCGCCTCCGTGAAATACCGAGGCCTATTCCACCCGGCCCCCTCTTTTCCCCGCCCTCAGCGCAGCCTGAAATATCCCTTTAATATCCTTAAAGAATACCCTTGACAGCCCTATGTATTATGGTAAAATCCTATGCTGCGCTGCGCCTTTGCCCGCCGGTATACGGCCATACGGCTTTTTTCGCGGCCCGCGGTTGCTGTCGCCAACGGGTGAAAGGGGTTTTTTTTGTTTTTATTTCGCGGCGTTTTTGGTATGATTTTTTATTGTTTTAAAGGTGTTTGCCGTTTATTCACCGATAGGCGCGTAGCTCAGGGGTAGAGCGCTACCTTGACACGGTAGAGGTCGGCGGTTCGAAACCGCCCGTGCCTACCATCTCATCTTTTTTTAACGCTTCGGCGGCCCGGGCTGGTTTTCCCGTTTGCCCGTCGCATAAAATTCCAGCAACGGTCTGATACTTAGATGATAAAGGTTATTTTCCCTGACGGGGTAGAATCGAGCTGCAACGAAGGCACTACCTTCTTTGAGGTCCTCAAGGGACACGACAGCGAAATTTTAAAGAACTCCGTTGCCGTCAAGGTAGACGGGGAGTTGAAGGATCTCAGGGCCGCCCTCAAGGGCGACTCTACCGTCAGGGTCGAGCCGGTAACGGCGGACTCGAAGGAAGGGCTTGAGATACTCCGCCATTCGGCCTCGCATGTGATGGCTCAGGCCGTAAAGTCGCTCTACGGCAATGTAAAGCTTGCGATAGGCCCGGCGATAGAAGACGGCTTCTATTACGACTTCGACACCGAAAAGCCCTTCACCCCCGAAGACCTCGAAAAGATCGAGGCCCGGATGAAGGAGATCGTAAAGGCCGACTACCGGTTCACTTCGGACGCGCTCCCCAAAAAAGACGCCATAGCGCTCTTTGCCGGGATGGGCGAGAGATACAAGGAAGAGATCATAAGCGAGATTCCCGACCCGACGGTAAGCGTGTATAGACAGTCCGATTTTACGGACCTCTGCAGAGGTCCTCACGTGCCGTCTACCGGCTACATAAAGGCCTTCAAGCTTACCGGCATGGCCGGGGCTTACTGGCGGGGCTCCGAGAAGAACAAGATGCTCCAGAGGGTCTACGGTACGGCGTTTGCCACAAAGGAGGCCCTCAAGGAACACCTCGACAGACTGGAAGAGGCGAAGAGAAGGGATCACAGGAAGCTCGGTAAAGAGCTAGACCTCTTCTCCACGAGCGAGGAGATAGGCTCAGGGCTTGTCCTCTGGCATCCCTTGGGTTCGACCGTAAGAAGGCTCATAGAGGACTTCTGGAAGAACGAGCACGTAAAGGACGACTACTCCATCGTCTACACCCCGCACGTGGCCCAGGTCGGACTCTGGAAGACAAGCGGCCACTGGGATTTTTACAGGGAGAACCTGTATTCGCCGATGGATGTAGAGGGGCAGGAGTACATAGTAAAGCCTATGAACTGCCCGTTCCACATCCAGATATACAAGAGCCGCCTGAGGAGCTACAGGGACCTGCCCATACGCTACGCGGAACTGGGGACGGTCTACAGGTATGAGCGCTCCGGGGCGCTGCACGGGTTGTTGAGGGTCAGGGGCTTCACCCAGGACGACGCCCATATATTCATGACCCCCTCCCAGCTTGAGGAAGAGATAAAAGGGGTGCTCAAGTTTACCCTTTACATATTGAAATCTTTCGGATTTAATGAGTTTGACATATTCCTGAGCACAAGGCCCGAAAAGTACGTCGGCGACCTTGAGAACTGGACTCGTGCCGAGGCCGCTTTAAAGGGCGCGCTTGAATCGACCGGGCTCAAATACAGCATAGACCCGGGCGAGGGGGTCTTTTACGGCCCCAAGATCGACATCAAGATCAAGGACGTCATCGGGAGGTCCTGGCAGTGTTCCACGATCCAGGTGGACTTCAACCTGCCCGAGAGGTTTGATGTAACCTACAGGGACGAAAACGGAGCCGAGAGCCGCCCGATCATGATACACAGGGCCTTGATGGGCTCCCTTGAGCGTTTCTTCGGCTGTCTTGTCGAGCACTACGCCGGGGCGTTCCCGACATGGTTCGCCCCCGTTCAGGCCGTAATACTGACGGTGACTGACAGGAACAACGATTACGCCGAGACGGTCTGCAAGAGGTTAAGGGAAGAGGGCATCAGGGCCGAACTGGATAAGAGGAACGAAAAGCTTGGGTTCAAGATCAGGGAAGCCCAGCTCAAGAAGATCCCCTACCAGCTCGTGATAGGCGACAACGAGGTGAAAGACGGCATGGTTGCCCCCCGCAAAAGGGGCGGAGAGACGCTTCCCGCCATGCCTTTGGACGAGTTTATAAGGCATATTCAGGCCGAGAACAGGCCGGGGGTGTTAAAGTAGGCCGGGAGTACGGGTTCGGTCCGTCCGAGAGCGTGGGGGTATTAAGGCAGGCCGGTAGTATTAAAACAGGCCGTGAGTGCCGGGGCAGGATCGGGTATTAAGGCATGATGGTTAAGTCCCGGCGGTTTTAGAACCATAGCCGGTGTATTATATATGGAACGCAAGCCGATAGGACGAGGGGGTGAGCTTTTATAGCAAAAGATACTGTCAGGATAAACAGGATGATCAGGGTACCGCAGGTGAGGGTGGTGGACAACGAGGGCAATCAGCTCGGGGTCATGGCCACCAAAGACGCGCTTGCGGCCGCCGAAGGAGCCGGGCTCGACCTGGTGGAGGTGGCCGCCACGGCCAATCCTCCGGTCTGCCGTATAATGGACTACGGCAAGTACAAGTACCAGTTGAGCAAGAAGGCCAAGGATGCCAAGAAGAAGCAGTCGGTAGTCCTCGTAAAAGAGATGAAGCTGCGCGGCAAGACCGAGGAGCACGACTTCCAGTTCAAGCTGCGTAACATAAGGAAGTTTCTGGCCGAAGGCAACAAAGTAAAGGTAACCATAATATTCAGGGGCCGCGAGATCACCCATACCGAACTCGGCATGGGGATGCTCAAGAGGGTGTCCGAAGGGATCAAGGACGCCGCCGTCATCGAATCGCCCCCGAGGCTTGAGGGCAGGAACATGAGCATGCTGCTGGCGCCGGCGCCGCAGAAGACAGCGCCGCAGGCGCAACAAACACAACAGACGCAACAGTAGATAGAAAAGGAGACGAAATGCCCAAGATAAAGACTAACAAGGGTGCCGCCAAGAGGTTCAAGATAACCGGCACCGGCAAGGTAAAGAGAAGGAAGGCCGGGATGAGGCACATCCTTACAAGCAAGGCCAAGAAGAGCAAGAGGGCCTTAAGGCAGGCCGGCCTGATCTCTGAGACGCACGAGAGGTCCATAAAGAGGCTTATCCCGTACAACTAAGTACTTTCCGGGTTTTTGTCGATATTTGTTCAACTCATTACTGAAGGAGACAGCAAAGTCATGCCGAGGGTCAAAAGAGGCGTACACGCCAAGAAAAAAAGAAAGAAGGTACTAAAGGCAGCCAAAGGCTTCAGGGCCGGCAGAGGCAGTCTTTACCGTATAGCTACGGAGGCCGTTGACAGGGCGATGGCTTACGCGTTCGCCCACAGGAAGGCCAAGAAGAGGGACATGAGGGGAGTATGGATCGCGAGGATAAACGCCGCGGCCCGCATGAACGACATCACCTACAGCCGCCTCATAAACGGCCTTTTAAAGGCGAGTGTCACCATGGACAGAAAGGCCCTCGCGGACCTCGCCGTTAAGGATCCGGCCGGTTTCACAAAGATAGTATCCATCGCGAAGACAAACCTGGCGGCATGATAGAAAAGCTCGAAAATCTTTTGAAAGAGGCTTCATCGGAGATCTCGAAGGCCGATAGTAAGGAAAAGGTCCTGCTTCTCAAGACCAGATACGTCGGCAGGAAGGGTGAGATAGCCTCTTTTTTAAAAGATCTCGGCGGTTTGCCTGCCGAAGAGCGAAAGGCCGCCGGGGAAGCGATAAACCGGGCCAAGGACGCTATCGAAAAAGAGGTCGAGAGGCTTCTCGCGGGGTTTGACGAGCGGGAGAAGGCCCTCCTGCTGAAGACCGACAGGGTCGATGTGACGCTTCCAGGCAGAAGGGTGCCTCTCGGGAAAAGACACCCCGTCACGCAGGTGATGGACTCGGTCGAGGCGATATTCTCGGGGCTCGGTTTCGACATAGCCGAGGGGCCGGAGGTCGAGCTCGACTACTATAATTTTGAGGCTTTAAACCTTCCAAAAGACCATCCTGCCAGAGACATGCAGGATACCTTCTACATCAACGAAGAAGTGTTGCTCCGCACCCACACTTCCGCCGTACAGCCAAGGGTCATGGAGAGAGAGAGGCCCCCGTTGAGGGTCATCGCCCCGGGTACCGTCTACAGGAGGGACTCCGACATCACCCACACCCCGATGTTCCACCAGGTCGAGGGTTTCATGGTTGACAAGGGCGTGAGGTTTTCAGACCTCAAGGGGATACTCACGCAGTTTCTCCACGAGCTCTTCGGCGAAAATACCGGGATAAGGTTCAGGCCGAGTTTCTTCCCGTTCACCGAGCCGAGCGCGGAGGTGGACATACGCTGCGTCATCTGCAGCGGCAGCGGATGCAGGGTCTGCAAGGGCAGCGGCTGGCTTGAGATACTCGGTGCCGGGATGATACACCCGGAGGTCTTCAGGACCGTCAAGTACGACCCGGAAGAATACACGGGCTTCGCCTTCGGTCTGGGTATCGAGAGGATTGCCATGCTCAAGTTCGGAATAGACGACCTGAGGCTCTTTTTCGAGAACGACATCAGGTTTTTGCGGCAGTTTTAGTCTTTCAGCTATTTTAAAAAATGCTTAATAAAACGCTTTATTATAATCCTGTAATCTACCGGTAACTTTACATAAAATCATTTTTAACGTTCTGAAAACCCTGGGGTTTTAAGCCCAGGGATGAAAGAACGCCTGGAGCGAAGCAGGTTTTAAGCTGAGCAGAAGCTTTGTTGCTTTAAAACAGGCCCGATACCCTGGGCTTCAGCCCGGGGAGGGTTCATTTAAATCTCAGGACCACAACCGATGCTTTTCAGCTACAACTGGCTAAAAGAATACCTCGACAGGCTGCCGGAACCCAAGGCCCTCTCTGATGCCCTTACCATGTCTGGCACAGAAGTCGAAAGCGTCACTCCGGCAGGCGCGCTCCTCTCTAATGTCGTAACGGCCCAGGTCTTGAACTGCGACAAGCACCCCAACGCTGACAAGCTCCAGCTCTGCTCCGTAAAGACCGACAGGGAAGAGTTTTCGATAGTCTGCGGCGCGAAGAACATGTTGCCCGGCGACAAGGTAGTGCTCGCGCTCTCCGGCGCAGAGCTTCCGGGCGGGATAAAGATAAAAAGATCGAAGATAAGAGGGGTTGAGTCCCAGGGCATGATGTGCTCGGAGGTGGAACTCGGCATAAAAGAGACCTCAAACGGGATAATGATTCTTCCGGAGGATACGCCTCTCGGTAAAGACATAACGGAAGTCCTCGGCTTGAACGACTTCATGATGGAGGTCGGGATAACCCCAAACAGGGCTGACCTTTTAAGCATCAGGGGCCTTGCCCGTGAGATAGCCGCCGTAACAGGCGCGGCCTTCAAAGAGAAGGCGGTCACGGTTGAGGAGACCGGCGGGCCTGTCGATGATTTCGTCCAGGTAAGCATAGAGACCGGCGCGCCGTGCAGGAGATATACGGCCAGGGTGATAGAGGGCGTAAAGGTAGCCCCGTCGCCGGACGCCATAAAAAGACGCCTTGAGGCCCACGGCATCAGGTCGATAAACAATGTCGTGGATGTCACGAACCTGGTGCTCCTTGAGACGGGCCAGCCTCTTCATGCCTTTGACCTCGACAAGCTAAGCGCAAAGATGATAGATGTGAGGCTCGCGGGCGAGAACGAGTCCGTCGAGACGATAGACGGCAAGGTAAGAAAGCTCGACCCGACCATGCTCGTCATAGCCGACGGGGCCGGCCCGGTGGCCCTGGCCGGCATCATGGGCGGAAAGTCCTCCGAGGTCGGCGATTCGACCGTCACCGTGCTGCTTGAGAGCGCGTGGTTCGAGCCCTCCGCCGTCAGGAGGACATCGAAGAAGGCCGGTCTCTCTTCAGACTCTTCATACAGGTTTGAAAGAGGGGTCGATATGGAGGGCGTCAGGGCAGCGCTCGACATGGCCGCCTCTCTTATAAACAAGCTCGCCGGAGGCAGGGTCGCCAGTGGTGTCGTGGATATCTACCCCGAGGAGTTCAAACCGGCTTCGATGGATTTCAGGAGAAAGAGGGCCGAAGAGCTTCTTGGCATCGAGCTTACGGATAATAAAATAAAGGAAATATTCAATAGATTAGGGATAGTTGCGGAAGAATCCTCAGAAGGAGTTTTAACGGCCACCGTGCCCTCGTACAGGGGGGATCTCAAGAACGAGACGGACCTTGTCGAGGAGGTCGCGAGGATATTCGGCTACAACAATATACCGACGACGCTTCCGATGGGACAGCTCATGCCGGGGCACACCGGACGGTTATTCAACATAAGGAACAGCGTCAAGGAGATATTGACGAACCACGGTTTCCTTGAGGTAATCAACTACAGCTTCGTTTCCCGCGAGATGTTCGCCCTGACGGGCCCTGAAGGCAAGACAGGGGTGACGATATTGAACCCGCTCTCCGAAGACCAGGTCTTGATGCGTGACAGCCTTCTTCCGTCGCTCCTGGAGAACCTCAGGAAGAACCTCTCCAGGAAGAACGAGCAGGTAAAGATATTCGAGTTCGCCCCGGTCTATCTGCCGGGCGGCAAGCTCCCGGAGGAGAAGTGGCGGGCCAGCGGCCTCATGTACGGGCTCAGGTGGGACGAGTCGTGGAACCTCACGAAGGACGGACTCGACTTCTACGATGTCAAGGGTGTGGTGGAGAAGGTATTCGAGGGGCTATCGCTCGACGGCTGCGAGGTCAAAAGGGCCGAGGGTGTCCTCTTTCATCCGGGCAAATCGGCCGCCGTGACCTTCGAGGGGAAGGTTGCCGGGATGTTCGGCGAGGCCCACCCGGATGTGGTCAGGAAGTTCGACCTCAAGAAGGCGCCGCTCCTTTTCGAGCTCGATATCGACGCCGTCATCGAGCGCTACGGTCAGGGGCGCAAGTACAAAACGCTGCCGAAGTTCCCGGAATCGACAAGGGACATAGCCTTTATCGTGAGGGAAGATATCCCTTACGGAGAAATAATAAGCTCAATCGAAGAATTAGACACAAATCTTATTGAAAGGGTTGAGCTGTTTGATGTATACTGTGGTGGCAATATCCCCCCCGGAACAAGAAGCATGGCCTTAAGGATAGTCTACCGCTCCATGGAGAGGACTCTGACTGCCCATGAGGTCGAGGAGATACACTCCGGAGTAAGCCGGAGGCTTGCCGGGAAGTTCGGCGCTGAGGTCAGGGGAGAATCCGGTAGTTAAGTTATTATATCTGTATTCATATTAGGAGGTTATCATGACAAAGGCGGATATTGTAGAGATAGTCTTCGAGAAAGTAGGGTTTTCTAAAAAAGACGTCGGGCATGTCATCGAAGAGATATTCGAGGTGGTAAAGAACACGCTGGAGCAGGGAGAGAAGGTCAAGATATCCGGCTTCGGCAACTTCACCATCAGGCAGAAGAGGGCCAGAAGGGGCCGTAACCCGCAGACGGGCACCGAGATAACTATAGACCAGAGGCGGGTGATGACCTTCAAGGCGAGCCAGCTCCTGAAAAAGGCGATAAATTCGTCCCAGGCTCCGCAACAGCCTTCCGCGTAGCAATTTAAAAAAGAGTGTGGTAAGTTAAGGGGACTTTAGACCTCTAAAGAGTAAAGATTCCCGAATATGACAGAGATACCGGACAAGCTTTACTTCAAAATCGGCGAAGTGGCGGGCCTCACCAAAGTAAAACCGTACATTTTGCGGTACTGGGAGTCCGAGTTCAAGATAATAAGCCCCAGAAAGTCGCAGGCCAAACAGAGGGTATACACGAAGAGGGACCTGGGGCTGATCCTTGAGATAAAAAAGCTCCTTTACAAAGACAAGTTCACGCTGGAAGGGGCGAAGAAGAAGATAAAAGAGATACAGTCGGAGAAGGCCAAACAGCTGAACTTCGGCTTCTCCGACGAGAAGTACTTAAGCGCCCTTAAAAACATAAAGAAGGAATTGACCTCGATAAAGAAAATACTTGGCGCGGGGGAATAAAAAGCCGTGCTTTTCCGCCATTAAGTGTGTTAAAAATTAACTTCTAAAAAATCAACTCTCGGGGCGTAGCGCAGCCTGGTAGCGCACTAGCATGGGGTGCTAGTGGTCGGAGGTTCGAATCCTCTCGCCCCGACCAGAATAAAAAAAGGGATTGGCGGTTTTTTTCGCCAATCCCTTTTTTTATTTCGGATGGCAGGATTCGAAGGCCGCCGAGCGCCGAGCAAGTGCGAGGGGGAGGCCGCATGGATGCGGCCGGAAGTGAGGCGGCGCGGCTGGAACGAGGAGGCAGGAAGGCGACGAGCGGAAGCCGGAATCCTCTCGCCCCGACCAGAATTAAAGACCCGTAATCCGGTAAGGATTACGGGTCTTTTCGTTTTTGTTGATAATTTTAGCTAAACGGTTTAT
>JACRCH010000143.1 GCA_016219115.1 Deltaproteobacteria bacterium | reverse complement strand
GGTTCAGGTTACAAACCTGAACCCGCGGGAGCTTAAGCGTGAGGGATTTTTTTCTTTGTAACTAAAACAAACCCCTGGAGGGTAAGGTGAGCGAGCCTGAGGGGGCGGTGGGAACGACCCGGGGCAGAAGGAGCAAAGACCCGGAGGGTCTGAGCGGCACAAGCAGTCTCGTTCCTGAGGCGGGAGAGGCGGAAAGCATTGCTAAGCCTTAGCCCTCGAAAGCCGCCAGGCATGGCGGAAAAAGCTCTTGAGCAAAAACGCAAAAAACTTCACTAACTGATGGTTCAGGTTTGCGACCTGAACCCGCTTAAGTCTCATTTCCATGTCGGCCTCTTTCCTCCCGATTTTACAAATCCCCTTTTTTCTGCTATAAATTATAGAGTCGCAGCCCGATCACCCACCAGTAGAACCTCACCCTGACTTAAACTTCCCGTTTTTACTCACGGTTGCTGCCATACCTTTAAAAGGCCGGGTACCTTATGTCAGTCATGGCGAGCGTTAAAGCGCCGATGGAGCGTCGGGATACTCTCAATGTCCTCATCGCCCTCAATGATTCCCTGAAAAAAACCGCCCTCGAAGTCCTCGAAGGCTACAGGGTGGACTTCGCAGGCGACATATCCGCCCTGCCGGAGATGGTCAGGCGGAACCACTATGATCTCGCGCTCCTGGAGGGAGACCTCGACACCCTCTCGTCCGTCAAGGCCGCCGATCCCCGGGTCGAGGTGATGTACTTCTGCGACTGCCGTGCCGACGAGATCGAGATAATAAACCGCGGGGCCACTTACTGCCTTCCGGCGTCCGCGGCCTCGGAGCGCATCCGCGAGTGCGTCGATTCGATAAGCGAGCTCGCGGAGAGCAGGAGGGAGACGGCCGTCCTCGAAAGGCTCCTCTCAGAGAAGTACACCTTTGCCGGGGTCGTAGGCAAAAACCCCAGGATGATAGACATATTCAACCTGTTAAGAAGGATCGCCCCGTACTACAAGACCGTGACGATCACGGGGGAGACCGGCGTCGGGAAGGAGGAGATAGCAAAGGCCCTGCACTCCGTAAGCCCGAACTCGAAGGAGCCATTCATAGCCTGCAACTGCGGCGGGCTCCTTGAGAACCTCCTTGAGTCGGAGTTTTTCGGGTACAGGAAGGGCGCCTTCACGGGGGCCATGGCCGACAAGGCCGGGATCTTCGAGGCCGCCGGAGAAGGGGTCGTCTTCCTCGATGAGATCGGCGACCTGCCGCTCTCTTTCCAGCCGCACTTATTACGGGTGTTGCAGAACGGCGACTTCAGGCGTCTCGGGAGCACTACCTCTCTCAAGGCGCGCTGCCGCGTGATATCCGCCACAAACCGCGACCTCTCAAAGGAGGTAAAGGACGGCCGGTTCAGGGAAGACCTCTTCTTCAGGCTCACGCCGCTTACTGTCGGCGTGCCGCCGCTACGCGAGAGGAAAGACGACATACCTTTACTTATCCGCTTCATACTGGATAAGTTCCAGAAGAGGACGGGCAAAAAAATCTTCGGGGTATCGAGGGCAGCCCAGGCGGCCCTCATCTCCTACGACTGGCCCGGAAATGTCCGTGAGCTTGAAAACATCGTGGAGCAGGCGGCCATCCTGAGTAAAGAGTCGTTCATAAGGCACGAGGGTCTGCCGGAACAGATCCGCGAGTGCGGTAACAAAAAGACCTTTGCCTCCCTCACCCTCGACGACCTCGTAAAAAATCACATAGCATCCGTCCTGAAACGCCACAACGGAAACAAGACCCACGCCGCCAAAGAGCTCGGCATCACCAGAAGGGCTCTACTGAGGAAGATCGAGAAGTACGACATCGCTTAAACCGCACGCCACGCCAAAACCGCACACCCTTTGATATACCGTTCAAACAGACTGCTTTACCCCGTAAACCCGCGTTTCTTTCGCTGTTTTAAGACCCGGCTGCATATGCCGAAAGCGCACACCTGCCTTTATCCCCGAAATCAGAGCCTAACAAAAACACTTTATATTTCAGGCCGTTAGGCGCAGCGCATTGTTTGGCACGGTTCTTCCAATAGTATATGGGTAAGAATACGGCAGTACAAGGAGGGGCTAAAATGAAAAGACTGATAAACATGACAATAACGGCTCTTGTTATGCTAGCGCTCGGTTCTGTAAACACCTTTGCTCTTTCGTCCGGTTCCGTACGGGAAGGGCTTTTACAGGACTCCAATGTAGAATCACTATATTCCATAGACGATAATTTCACGATGATCGCCGTGAGGAACGCAGCCGTCGCAAATGGAAGTTTTACGGTAGTCAGGGAATTCTCAAACGGCCCTTTAAGGTATCAGATAATAAGGCACCCGGGTGTCGAGCCTTTCGTCTACAAGGGGAGCGCGGTTCCTTCGTACTCAACCGTCGCCATGCTCCCTAACGGAGAGTTCAACCTCGCCAAGGAAGGCTACAGCGCCCAGGACCTCTACGAGCACCTCTACGCCGTATGCAGGAAGACCAACGGCACAGCCTCGTTCGTCATCCCCGTAAAGTACGGCCAGTACAAGAGACTCACAAAGGTCGGCGCGGCAGACGCCTTCAGCTACATACTCTCGTCAAAAGACGGCAACAGCTCCTGGTTCATGGCCTGCGACGGAGCCTTGCGGTTCGTGGCCGAGAAGGACTACAGCTTCAAAGGCGCCGCTGAGACTGTAAATATCCGCTCGAACAGGGGCCTCGAGGGCGTAAGCTACATAAAAGGCGGCACGGAGGCGGCGGCCCTGGCCGCTTACCGGACGAAGGCCGTATCGGCGAAGGACGAGGCTACGGTGCTGGAAGAGACGGCTCTGGAGGCCGCGGCCCTCAAGACGGACTTCGTAAAGGTCCATAACGGAATCAGATTAGAAGCCGCCTACAAGACGGCTAAGAACGGCTGCGGCTCGGTTGAGATAAAAAAGACGGTATCCTCCGAGGAGACGGCGATAGCCACGGTGTACGACTACCAGGTATGCCGTAATACTGCCGCCAGGCTCGAAGAGAGGGCGGTAAGACCCGGTTCAACT
>JACRCH010000142.1 GCA_016219115.1 Deltaproteobacteria bacterium | reverse complement strand
CGTCTATATAAAGACGATCATAGAAGAGCTTCTGCCTGACATCGTGGATATCATAGAAAGGCCGGAGGAAAGGCAGGCCCTGATGAGCAGGCTAAAGAAGGCCATCTCCAACAGATACGGGAGCAGGTCAGCGGAGGAGACGCATGTTCCGTGATTTCCATGTTATGGACTTCGGCAAGAAATGCTGTCTCTTCTTCCCTGAGACCTTTAAGTTCTATGTCATCTCAAGGGATGACGGAGACGCCATCAGGAGGTATCTGGATGAGGGGGACTCCCTCAGGGGTGAGCTTGAAACTATTCTCATTGAGGAGGAGAAGAAAGTTCTAATAGGCAGTACTCCGTTAAGCATGGAGACCGACAGCCTCTGCCTTTATATGGCCCACGACTGCAACATCTCCTGCACCTACTGTTATAACGACGGCGGGCGTTCCTTGAACCCGTCCATGATGATGTCCGAGGAGGTGGTTGAGGCGGCGTTCAGGCGGTTTTTCACGACACCCGGCAAGCGTTATGCGGTCAGCTTTTACGGCGGAGAGCCGCTTCTTAATTTCAAGACGATTAAAAGAGCGGTTGAGGTCGGCATGGAGCTGGAAAGAAAAAGGGGTGTTAAAATCGCCTACTCAATCACAACCAACGGGACGATATTGACCGGGGAAATGGCGGAGTTCATAAAGGGGTGCATCTCGAATGTCTGCGTAAGCATCGACGGCTCCAAAGAGACCCATGACCTCCACAGGAAGGGGGAAGCCGGCAGCTTATATGAGAAGGCCCTCCTGCACCTTGCGGCGCTGAGGGGCGGGGCCTGCCGCGTTACGCTGCGGGCAACAGTTTGCGGAGACACTGTCGGCGCCCTTGCGGAGACCGTTTCACATCTATCCGCCCTCCCTTCAGACGGTTATTCCGTATCACCGGTAAATACAGGCAGCTCAAACCAGGCGTACATATCGGACGAAGGGTTCAAGGAGTTTGTCGATAGGTTCGTTGAGCTTACCTTAAAGCACTTTCCGGATATCATAGAGGGCAGAGGGACGGGGTTCAAATACACATTCAACATACTCTTCAATCTCATCAACAAAAGAAGGTTCATGAAGCACTGCGATGCCGGTAAAAACCCGGCTGTTGCCGCCGATGGAAGCCTCTACCCCTGCCACGGACTTGTCGGTATCGATGAATTCTATATGGGCAGCGTCAAGGATGGCCTTAACGAGAGGTTTTGGAAGGTAAAAGAGACCTTCGCCGGCCTGACCGTCAACGGCATAGAGGAATGCAGGCGGTGCTGGGCAAGGTATCTATGCGGAGGATCATGCTATGCCCATGCCTACTTCAATACCAAAAGCCTTTACACGCCCGACCCGAGACACTGCATGCTTTTCAAAAGAAACGCCGAGGCCGTAATAGGCGAGTTTTTGAGAGCCATGAACGACCCCGACAAAAGGGGCAACCTTTATGGAAACATAAAAAAGGCCCTCACGGGAAGGGACGGAGGACATGAATAGCCTCAGGAATATCTATCTTGTCATCTCGCAGGGGTGCAACCTTTCCTGTTCCTACTGTTATGCCCGGGGCGGAGATTTCGGCCTGGGAGAGGCCTTCATGGGGAGAAAGACGATGGAGAAGGCCCTCGAAAGGCTTCTCCCCCTTGCCGAAGGGAAGTGCAACATATCGTTTTTCGGAGGGGAGCCCCTTCTCAACATCCCTCTTATGGAGGCTACGGTCGATTACGGCAGGAGGATGAAAGAGGAGAGAGGGATTGAGCTTACCTATTCGCTGACTACAAACGGAACGGCCTTCGGCAAGGAGACGATGCCCTTTTTAAAGGGGCATATATCCTACATCGCCGTAAGCCTGGACGGCCCGCAAGGCGTTACGGACGCGAACAGGAGGTACAGGGGTAATGATAAGAGCGTGTACGGCAACGCCGTCGAGGGGATAAGGATGCTGAAGGAGGCCGGCATCCCTTTCGGCATAACCGCGACCGTGACCCCTGATACGGCCGATCTTCTTCCTGATACCGTCGCGCACCTTGCCTCCTTCGGGCCGCGGACGCTGAGGATAATCCCGGTCATCCCCGTAAACGGCGAAGGGTGGAAGGGCGAAAGGCTTCGCTCCCTCATCGAAGGGATAAATTCGGCAAATAGCAGCTCCATAGACCGGATCTTCAAGGGGGAGAGGCCTGTCCTGGCCGAATACCTTTTCAAGACACTATCCCATTATCTGGGTTCCTCAAAAAAAGTTTACCCCTGCACCGCCGGGGAAGGCATCCTGGGCGTCTCCGCAAAGGGTGACGTCTATCCGTGCGACCACTTCGTAGGGACTGGCGGCTTCAAGATGGGCAATGTTTTTGAGGCCGGCTTTCCGGGCGGAAGCTTCCTTGAAATCCAGGAGAGGCTCTGGAGAAACTCGGTGGACGGCAGGGAGAAGTGCAGGGAGTGCGGGATAAAGTATCTCTGCGGGGGCGAATGCCATGCCAGGTCCTTCATGATAACCGGCGATATCGAAACCCCCTCTCCGGATTACTGCGCTTTGATGAAAAGCGCCGCTGAAAACATAAGAGCAAAAGCCTCCGAGGGCCTTGGAACGGAAGGGAAGAGGATAAGGCTCCTGGAGTTTATCGGAAAGCCTTCGAAGAAATAACGGGTGAAACGGGGGTATAGGATTATGGCAAAAACGATTAAGGCGTTCTTCTTTTCCATGTGCGTATTTGCGGTAATATTCCTGACGCTTTTTGATGCAGAGGCCTGCAGGCCCTTCGGCTCCTACGCATTCCTTGAGGACAAGGAAGGTGGCATATGGTTCACGGAAGGCGACAATAACGCCATATCCCGGATGCTGCCGGACGGGAGCGTGAAGTCCTACCCTGTCCCCACGGAAGGCGCGGAGCCTGCTGACCTTGCCCTGGACGGAGACGGGAATATCTGGTTCGTCGAGATGTACGGTAACAAGGTGGGGAGGCTCTCAAATGACGGGAAGATAACCGAATACCCGATACCCACCCACCATGCTCACCCGGTAAAGATAGCGGTGGACTCCAAAGGCAGCGTTTGGTTCACGGAGGCGGACTCAAAGATAGGCAGACTTAAAGATGGGAAAATCATAGAGTATCCCTTGAAGGATGGGTGGCCTACATCGGTAGCCGTGGATGCCGATGGCAACCTCTGGGTTTCAAGCCTTGTCCCGTCCAAAGACCAGACGGAACAGTCGAAAAGCACCGGAAAGGTCGGTATCCTGTTAAAGAACGGGAAATGGAAGGACGTGCTGAAGAGGAACGGGAGCTGCCCGATGAATCTTACGGCAGACCCGAAAGGCGGCGTCTGGTTTTCAGACAAGTGCCGGGGCACTATCGAGAGGATAGATGGAAAAGGAAGGCCCGTCGTCTTCCATATAGGCAGGGACGGCTTTGTTCAGGACATGTCCATAGATAAAGAGGGTAATGCCTGGTTCGCGGACAGGATGAGAAACAGGATCGGCAGGATATCGTCAGGGGGCGATATATATGAGCTTAAGCTTCCCGCTGACAACGGCGGCCCATTTGCGATTACGATGACAAAAAAGGGCGACCTCTACTTTTCCGAGATATTGAACTATAACATCAACAGGCGGACCAAAGAAGGCGCCTTCGAGGAGCATATCGTAGTGGTGGACAAGAGGCAAGGCGAGAGAAAGACCGTGGAAGGAGAGACATGCTTTATAGAATACGCCGCCAGGATAGCAAAAAAGGCCGAAATCGAAGCTGAGAGGCTGGAGGAGCTTAAAAAGATGAGGCTCAAGGAGCCGGGTGACGGCTACTCAACACTTGTTGAAAACCGTTGTACCCTGTGCCATGACCTCAAGAGGATACTCCTTTCGAGGAAGACGGACTGGGCTTACACGGTCGACAGGATGGGTGACTATCTGACGGCAAGGGGGGTGCCATTAATGAAGGATGAGGAGAAGGCGGCGATAACCGGCTATCTTAACGCCTATTACAGCATCAAAACAGGGGCCTTGCAGAAAAGATGAGGCTTTTTAAAGATTGTACCATAGGTAAATTCACCGCTGTTTTTGCTCTGTCAGGCGCCCTGTTTTTTATTTTTCCGTATGACGCGCCTGCGCAGAAGGAAGACGCGTCCTCCAGCGTTACCGTGATAACCTCGGAGGAGATCGCCGTTGAGAAGCCCGCGAGCGTCATTGACCTTTTGAGGCAGAAGGTCGGGGTCGATGTGAGCGGAAGCGAGATAAGCATGAGGGGCGTAAAGGGCGTTGTCGTGGTCGTAGACGGCGTCACCCAGAATACTATCCCGTCATCTCTTAAGCCCGAGGATGTGGAGAGGATAGAGATTCTAAGGGGCGCCGCCTCATCGAGGTACGGCGCCTCCGCCATGGGCGGGGCCGTGGTTATGGCTACAAAGAGGGGGGAGAAAAAGCGCACCGTCGATCTCATCCAGGGTTACGGCTCCTTCGGCAGGCGTTATACGAAGGCGATAGGGAGCGGGAGCAAAGGGGACTGGGATTTCAGGATTTCACTTGAGGAAAATGTTACG
>JACRCH010000140.1 GCA_016219115.1 Deltaproteobacteria bacterium | reverse complement strand
GAGTGCCTGGTGATAAACAAGACCGCCTTCCTTGATTATCTCGCAAGGCATCACAGGGTCTACGGCAGGCTCTTCGCCTACCTCACCGGACGTTTGAGGGATGCCACGAGGAAGATAGGCGGGCTCGCGCTCCTGGACGTGTGCGGCAGGATCGCCCATACGCTCATAGGCATGTCCAGGGCGGGCGAGGATGAAAAGGTAGTCTCCATAGAGAGGCCGACCCACGAGGAGCTTGCCGCCATGATAGGGTCGTCGCGCGAGGTGGTGAGCCGGGCCTTGAAGAAGATGACGCAAGAGGGCTATATAAAGATAGAGAAAGACAGGATATTCCTCTATATGCAGTGACGGCCGGCCCGCGCGCCATGCGGATGCTCCAGGCCGCCGGGCCGCGTATATCCATGCCTTGCGCCCCTTCCCGTGCTTTGAACAGGCATAGCGAGCGCCCAGCCCGCGGCTTGGCTTTGGGGGCAAGCGAGCGAATAGAAATATATACTCCCTTATATGTCGAAGATTCCCCGTAGCTTGCCGCGGGGAGCTTCAACCCACGGCGGTTGCGGGACGTTGAGATAACGATACCCTTTTCGTCTTTCAGAGCCGCCGGGGGTTCAGACCGCAAAAGACTAAAGGCCTTGACACAATTGCCGCTTTGTGTTATGCAAGACCATCCCCATAAAGAGCCTGCCATAAGATTTTTTCGGGTTCTTTTTTATCCGTAGAACTCCATTGCGGATTAAACCCCGGATTCTGAAGGACGGATTTGATTTCAGGGTGTTGAGGGAAAAACTCTCAAAGCTCTTGTTTTATCGGCTCCAAGACTATTCGCCGGGCCTGTCCTGAGCGTTAGAGAGGTCCTTCGCGGAGTTTATCCTGAGCAGAGCGAAGGGCTCGGAATGACAAAGCGAAGGGCTCGGAATGACGGGATGGAGTGGACTTTCCTTATCCTGTTGGAAAACATCATCCGGGAGCGCGGGTATGCGAAAAAGGTACTATACGCTCTATGTAATGACGAACGACGCGGCGAGGGCCGCCCAGTTGAAGATACCGGCGGGGCTCTTGAAGGCCGTTGGCGTTGTCGCCGCGGTATGCCTTCTCGTCCTGGGCGTCATCATATTCGATTACATGAGGCTCAAGGCGTCCGACACCGAGCTCTACGCCCTCAAGCAGGAGAACACCTCGCAGAAGGTCGCTCTCCAGGGGCTCACCGGGAAGATAAAGGAGATCGAGGCGGAGATCGCCAAGCTCAACGTCTTTGACAGAAAGTTGAGGATAATAGCCAATATAGAAGAGCCGAAAGGCCACAAGACAGCCGCGCAGATAAACGGCATCGGCGGGGGAGAGACCCCTGAGGACGCGGGCGGCGGCGCATTATCCTCAAAGAGGAACGAGCTTGTAAAGAGCCTCGATGAGGACCTGAAAGGGCTTGCACAGAGGGCCCGGTCACAGGAGACGAGCTTCACGGAACTCCAGGAAACGCTCCTTAAGCGTTCTTCGCTCCTCGTATCCACCCCTTCGATATGGCCCGCGCACGGTTGGGTGACCTCGGTATTTGGAGAGAGGATATCCCCCTTCACCGGCCTGCCGCAGATGCACAAGGGCCTTGACATTGCCAACCGCCCCGGGACTCCAGTAATCGCCCCGGCGGACGGGGTCGTAGTCAAGGTTGGGGTCGACCCATACCTCGGCAAGTTTGTAACGATATCCCACGGCTACGGGCTGAGGACCACGTACGGCCACCTCTCCGAGACGTTTGTCAGGGTCGGACAGAAGGTGAAGAGGGGGACGAAGATAGCCGCCATCGGGGATACGGGCCGCTCGACCGGCGCCCACCTCCATTACGAGGTATCCATGAACGGCGTAGCCGTGAACCCGGACAGGTATATATTAAATTAAGGCTTTCCATTCACGCACCCGGCCCCGCGATAAAACGCGGGGTTTTTTGTTTTTGACTTCTTTAGCGCCATGAAACCCCTGAGTTTTGAGCCTGGGAGGTTTCATTCCACGGCAGTATCCATTTGCGAACTTTCGTTAAGATAAAAAATGGAAAAAGCCGTCTTTTTGTGTTAGGATATTTTTTTTTGAAGAGGCATTTTTCAAATACGTTAAAGGTGATGGATACATATCCTGATCGGTGAGACATGTTCAACAGTCTGCTTAAAAAGGTTTTCGGGTCCAAGAACGAGCGCGAGTTGAAGCGCATAACGCCTCTGGTGGAGCGGATAAACTCCTTTGAGCCGCGGATG
>JACRCH010000017.1 GCA_016219115.1 Deltaproteobacteria bacterium | reverse complement strand
TTCCAACGCTCTTGACCCCGCGGGTTTTAATATTTCCTTCGTGTTGAATGGGTGTGCCACTCCGCAATCCCGTCGCTTTAGCGGCGGGTCAAGGCTGGCAAATAAAAATGACCTTCCATACCATCAAAATTCTCCGTCATTTATGGCGGAGAATTTTAATTCACCGCGGCTTGCCGCGTATATAAAAACAGATTCCCCTTTGGGTACCCCGCGAGCAAGGCTAGCGTGGTGGTTCATGGCTACAGGTACTCGTCTTCGGTACGGCTTCTGAAAACTTCGGAGAACCTACTTTTTGTGAGGGTTTTTTACGATTGAAAAGACGAACAAGTTGCCGCTCTTTACGGCCTTCAGGATGTACGCCCTCCTGTGGGCCTCTTTTTCGGGGCCCATGTCAATCGTGCCGGAGACACCCTGGAAGTCTTTTATGTCCACTATCGCCTGCCTGAGGGCCTCAGGCCTGGTGGTGCCTGCGCCCTTTATGGCGGTTGCCAGGATCATGTAGGTATCGTAGGCATCGGCGGAAAACACATCCGGGAGGTGGCCGTATCTCTTCCTGTAGGATTCTACGAACCCCTTTGTAACGGTCTCCTTGTCGTCGGCTGAGAAGCTTGAGTAGACGAGCGAGCCGGTTATAAGGGCCGCGCCTTTGAGGAACTCATCGTTATGCAGTTCCTCGCCCCCGATGAAAGGGAGTCTGAGGCCGGCTTTCACGGCCTCCCGCGCGAAAGAGAGCGCCATCTGCGGCCCGCCGGCGAATATCACGCCGTCAACGGGCATCTTCTTTTTCAGGTCCCTTACGGCGCCAGCCACATCGTCCTCGGTAAATATGCTCCCCTCGCCTTTGACGGAAGCGCCTTTTTTCTCAACCGCCCTCCTGAAAGCCGCCCCGATATTGAGGGCCTCGTCCTCCATCACGGTGACGAAGAAGAAGGTCTTAAGGCCCTCGGTATTGACGGAGTACTCCATGAGCTCCTCGGCGGCCCTTTCCACGGGGAGGCTTACACGAAAGACAAATGAGCCGGAACTGCCGATGTGCCTTCTGGTGCCGGCGGAGATGAATATCGTCCTGGATTCGTTTGATATGTAGACGGGTGTGAGGGTGGACCAGCCGGTGGGGGCGCCGATGATGGCGGCTACGTTCTCGGAGACAAGCTTCTGCAGGGCCTCTTTTGTGGCCCCCGCTTCGCCTTTGTTGTCGATCGTGATAATCTCTATGGGCCTGCCGCCGACCCCCCCGGCGCCGTTGAACTCTTCGGCGGCCATCTTAGCGCCTTCGAAGGTCATCTTCCCGACCTCGGCCCCCTCGCCCGTTACCGGGCCGATGAGGCCGACCTTCAGCGGCCTCTCGGGTTCCGTTTCCCCGGGCTGCTCTTGAACCGTTGTGCGCTGGAAGTTCTGCGACCTGTTCTCTACCTTTTCAGCGAAGTCCTCCAAGCCCCTGGGCCCGGCCTCCTTCTCCTCTTTCTTCGAGCAGCCCGGCAAGGCCGCCAGCAGGAGCGCGGCCAGCAGACATAACGATTTAGCCTTTAGTCCCCTCATTCTTCTCCTCCAGATCTCCAACCGATCTCGGGATGGAATCAACCACGTCCTCCTCAAGCAGAAAGACGTTTTTGGCCTCTCCGTTAACGGCGTAATATCCCCTTCTCTCCTTGTCCCTGCCGCCTATGAATATGGAGTGCTTGACGCCTTTTTCGTCCACGAAGAGTATCCTGACCCTCGGGGCCTTAAGCCCGTAGGGATTCAAGTCCTTGGGGTTTTCGTCTATGAATGCCTTGATGCCGGACTTTTTAAACTTCACCAGCATTTCCATCAGCCTTAAAAAATCGGTCTTGCCGTCCGGCAGCCCCAGGGTGTTCCACTTCCCCTCGGAGGTCTGATTCACGACTACGCGGTTGCCGTCCGTCCACCTGATGTCGAGGTTCTTCACCTTCGTGGGCTCGAAGGAGAGGATGGTCTTGTCCCGCATGTCGTAAGCTTCCTTGTCGGCATCGGTTTTTATGTCGGTATTTATCCTGAAGATCCGGGGGTCGTTCTTGATGGCGGCGAACGAGATGTTGTGCGTGGGGCCGGTGTCGCCGAAAAGGATGGTCTTGGACTCGCCCCTGGCGGGGATAAGCTCTACCGAGAGCGACGGGTCAGAAAGCCCCATCTCCTCGAGTTTGCCCTGCGGGGCCTTCTCGAAGAGCACTCCGTCGAGCCTTGCCGAGGCGATCTTCTCAAGGTACTTCCCTACTTCCTTGTTGTCGCCGGGGGCGTTCACGGGGGATGTCACGAGCCAGATGTCTCCCTCCCTCTTTACGCTTACGGGCTCAAAACCCTTTTTCTTTATCGTGAACCCGACGACCTCCTTTGACTCGAAGGCGAAGAGCCTTTTTTGCGCCTCGGCCACGACCTTCTTCTCTTCAGACTTTTTGTCTATGAGATAAAAAAAACCGCCGAGCGCAGCCAGTATCAACACCCAGAAGACGGTCTTTTTGAACAATCTCACTTTCCCGATCTCCTCTTCAAAAAGAAACCTATGCCCGCTATCGCTATCAGAGACGGCGGGATGACGACCCCGAACCAGAAGACGAACCTGCCCTGGGTCGTGGTCAATATTATCGGGGTAAGCCCGGAGGGTTTTTTCCTGATGGATATAAGGTCGGCCTCCTCGGCGAGCCATGAGACGGTATTCAGGAAAAAATCCCTGTTGCCGGCGAGGTTGATGTTGGTGTTGTTTACGAAGTCGGAATCCCCCATGACCACGAGCTTTGAGAAGACCTTCCTTTCGCCCTTCTCCGGGTTGTCCTTCCCGGACTTCGCCTCGAAGGCCCCGACCGCCACTATTCCCACCGGGCCAGGCCTGTCCTTGCCTTCGGTGAACTGCGCCTTGCCGTCCTCGAGCGCCTTCCTGTCGGTCTCACCCCAGCTGCTGTTGCCGGAGCTCGCGAGAGTATAGACCCCCTTCTCGGGGTTTCTCTGAACGGTCACGCTTCTTGCGAGCGGGAAAAAGGTCATGAGCGAGAAGTTCTCGGTGACCGGGTGCTCCTTTTCGTAAGAGGTCACCACGGGCACGAGGTAGTTGGCCCCGAAGACCTTTGACAGCGTGTCTACTATTATGTCGTTGCCCACCTGGAAGCCCCGGTCCCCGAGGTAGCTGACGAGCCCCGGCACGGTATACGGGTCGAGCATGAAAAGGACGCTTCCGCCCCTGTCGATATAGGCCGAGACCTTTTTAAGCTCATCGGGAAGGAGGTCTTTCTTGGGGCCGCTTATCACAAGGACCGCGCTGTCGGAAGGCACGGCGTCCCTGTCTATCAGAAGGAGTTCCTTTACGGAAAGGTTCTCCTTCTCCAAAGACTCCTTGACGGCCTTGTAGCCGTCCTTCTGGTCGTCCTGCACGCCGTTCTCGCCGTGTCCCTTGAGGAAGTAGATGGTCTTGACCTCGTCCCTCGTGACCTTGAGGACGGCGTTCGTGAGCCTCTCCTCGGACTCATAGGAGACCGTCTCCTGCTTTGTGCCGCTCTTAACGAGGGTCGTCCTGTAGGAGGTCACGCCGTATTTCTCGGCCACTCCGGGTTTCCTGTCGGGGTCCACGAACCAGTAGGTGAAGCGCGGCGTAAGCGACGCGTAGCTCTGAAGGATGTCCTCCATCGCCTGCCTTGTCCGCTCATCACCCCTGTAAAACGATATGACCTCGATGTCTTTCTTGAGGCCCTTGAGTATCTTCTGCGTCTGCGCGGAGAGCGTATAGCGTTTAGTGGCCGTGAGGTCGACCCTGGTCTTGTACTTTATCGACATGAGGCCGACCATGACGAGTATACCGATGAAGACCGCCGCCATTACGGCGGCATTGGCCCCGTACTTGACCGACCTGCCGGAAAAAACCAGCCTTATGTCGGAGAAGTTGACATATATGAAGAGTATACAGAGGAGCACCCCTGCCCAGATTATTGCCGCCACAGGGGCCGTCATCTCCCACTGCACGGCGTAGACGACCCCGCCTACGGCGAGAAGAAGGATACCCAGGAGCCCTAAATATGATACGTACTGTTTCACTGTCCGCCTTTTCCCTAAAGTTAAATACCCCCTCTGCTACCCTCTCCACCTCTTGGACTCAAGCATCCTTAAGGTCAGGAAGAGGAACAGGAGGTTCAGCATCAGGTAGTATATAAGGTCTTCCGTGTCCATCACGCCCTTGGCGAAGGCCTCGAGGTGGTGGGTTATGGAGATGTAGTTGATAAAGTTAGCGAGCGACGGCCCGACGAAGGCGGCCGACATGTTGAGCATCCAGAATAGGAACAGGACGCCGAAGGAGATCGTGGCGGCCACTATCTGGTTCTCGGTCAGCGACGAGGCGAATATGCCGAAGGATATGAAGGAGGCCCCCAGGAGCACGAGGCCCATGTAGCCGGTTATGATCGGGCCGAGCTCCGGCTCGCCGAAGACCATCACTATGACGGGGAATATGACCGAGAGGCCGAGCATGATGACCAGTACGCCGAGACACGAGAGGAACTTGCCAAGGAGCACCTCGACATCGGTCACCGGGTAAGTGAGAAGAAGCTCTATGGTCCCGGATTTTTTCTCCTCGGCAAAGAGCCTCATGGTAAGAAGCGGCATCATTATGAGCATTATCATGCTGATGATGCCGAAAAGCGGCCTTATGACGCTCTCGGTGACGTTTAGGAGGTTCTCCTGCCTGGCTATCGCGGGGTCCATCTGCGACTGGTAGCTTAACGAGGAGAAATAAGCGAACAGCCCGTAGAACAGATACCCGGTGATGATCATGAACATGGCCAGCAGCACATAGGCCACCGGAGAGGCGAAGTAGCTCTTAAACTCTTTTTTTAAAACAAGAAGAATATTCCTCATCTGATGTTCCAGAAACTCCTGACGCCTTATTTCTTTTAATGAACCACCCCGGAGCAAGGCTTGCGGGGTATCACCTTAAACCTCCCCTCCCTTGATTGCGAGGGCCGGGATCCCGTTGCGCTCTTCCGATGCAACGGGAAGCGGGGAGGGTGAAATTCCGAAGGCTGAAAGTTTATTTTCACCCCCACCCTACCCCGTCACCATAAAGGGGGAGGGTTTTACAAGGGCAAGCTACAGGGAATTCCAGGTTTATAACGGTCTGAAACCCATGGTCTTTACCCATGGAGCGTTCAACTCCGTCTCACTCACTGGTTACAAGCTTTACAAAAACATCCTCAAGGGACATCTCCACGGATTTCATCTCCAAAAGCTTCCACCCTTTTCCGACTACCGTCACGGGTATCTCGGCCCTCGCGTCTTTGCCCTTGTCGAAATCGACCCTGTACTCCGGGACCCCGTCGGCCTTTAAGACCTCGACTGACTTTACGCCGTTTATCCTCCTGATCGCGCCAGTGACATCGGCAGAGGGCCCCTCTACCTTGAGGATCACCCTCTTTGAGCCCTGGAGCCTGTCGGTCAGGTTCTTTGTGGAGTCTACGGCTACGAGCCTGCCGTCATTGATGATGACGACCTTATGGCAGACCATGCTGACCTCCGGGAGGATGTGCGTGCAGAGTATCACGGTCCTTCTGCCGGAGAGGTCCTTTATGAGCTTTCTTATGTCGATTATCTGCTTGGGGTCGAGCCCTATCGTCGGCTCATCGAGGATCAGCACCTCGGGGTCGTTCACAAGCGCCTGCGCGAGCCCGAGTCTCTGCCGGTATCCCTTGCTCATCTCCCTGACGAGTTTTCTCTTCATGTGGGTGACGCCGACCTCATCCATCACCCTGTCGACACGGCCCTTGAGCTCTTTGGCGCTCACTCCCTTGAGACCGGCGGCGTACTTAAGGTAGTCCTCGGCTATCATGTCCATGTAGATGGGGACGTTCTCAGGGAGGTAGCCGAGCCTTTTTCTTACTTCCATCGCGTCTTCGAACACATCGAAACCCGCCACCCTGGCCTTGCCGCCGGTGGCCGGGAAAAAGCAGGTCAATATCCTCATGGTAGTGGTCTTGCCGGCGCCGTTGGGCCCGAGGAACCCGAGGATCTCACCCTTCTCAACGGTGAAGGAAATACCTTTCAATGCCTGGAAGTTGCCGTAAAATTTAGTAAGACCTTCTACTTCTATCATCCCGTTTAGCAACTCCTCTTTCCTTTGCCGATGTCAAAAAAATCAATAAAGCCGTGCAAGAACAAAAAAAACCAGGGTCAGAGACGCGGTGTCCGTCAGCTTGCGGAAACAAACGTCTCCGCGGTCTTTAATATTATGGTTTTGACTGACTCGCCGGCGTATGCTCTTCTTTATAAGCCCCGGGCGCAGTCCTTCCGGCCAGCGCCGCTTCGATAGGCCTTTGCTTGACAGGCGTATCCAGGAGCTTAAGGAGGGCTTTGTCACCTTCGAGGAGTTTGGCGAGGTCCTTGGCGCGCCAGGTGTCTTCCCAGTTTCCCACTTGCGCGTTCCAGACCTGCGCTATGGCCACGGCCTGCGCGTCGGTATAACTCTCGAGTCCGTGCCTGCCCTTCTCCCTTTCGAGCCTTATCAGGGATTTCATATTGTGGACTACGACGATCAGAGGAGGACCGCACCTCATGCAATACTTGGCGATCCTGTCGGTATTGTGGCACTGGCCGCATTTTGTATAGGCGAGAGCCTCGGCCTCGGCCGGGGTATACGCCATGTAACCGTCGGCCTTCAATTTTTCCAGCGCGTCTCTCCAGAAGACCCCGGCAAACGCCAGGAGAACGGCAAGGCCGACCAGAATGATAATCTTAGTTTTCATTATCGGATTATTATATCAAAACAGGCACAGCCCTGTTAACCAGGGCTGTGCCTGTCAGCAGTACTGCTACAAAAACCGGCAAGAGTTATTAATACCCCTGTACCTTTGTGTCCTCGGGACGTTTACGGAGACCGCCTTCTACGAAACCGGCGCCTTTAAGGTCGCCGCCTCTTCCGGCGAGCATCCCGCCTTCAAGCAGCTCCTGAGCGTCCTTGAACTCAGCGCTCTGACTCGCGTTGAGAGGAGTCACCTTGTTGGCCGCGGATTTCGGGTCAAAGCTGGACTTCGGATTAAGGTAGTCTTCCAAAGTCTTAGGCGGTTTGGCATCGGCGTTGGCCCTGATCCATGCTATGACGTTCCAGATGTCCTGGTCCTGGAGAAGGTTTCCCCATGACGGCATGGCATCCGCAAGGTCAACGGCTGAACCGCCGCCCTTGATGACCGTAAAGAGCTCAACGTTGGTCTTCTTGTTCATGTAAACCGACCCGGCGGTAAGGTCTCTCGGGTACGGGTCAAGAAACGGGGCATTAGGACCGTCACCCTTCAGAAGCCAGCCGTGGCAGCCTACGCAGTAGACGTAGAACCATTGCTTGCCCTCGTTGGGGTTCGCTCCGGGCACAAGAGAAGTCTTGAACGATGGAGACCAGTTGTTGGCCCACTGGTTATATATGACCTCTTGGCTCGCGGGCTTCTTTATCCTGTCCCATACCTCGGTCTTACCTGTTGAGGAGCCGTAACCGCTGTCGCCGGCGGCAAGCGTCGCTTTCCCGGACTTACCACTGGATGTCCTCTTGCCTACACCCGTGAGGTAGTCGAACCCGGTAATGCCGTAGGTGGAACCGGCAGCGCCTTTCATCATGTCGTCGGCTTCCTTCTCGAAGTTGGCCAGGGCCTTGTCCAGTTCGGCTGTGGTACGGGTAGGACATTCTACCTTCTTACCCTCCGCCTTGCATCTAAGTTCAGCGGCAATACCGGTATTGGAAGCGAGAAAAAAACCGCCAGCCAGCAGCAAAACTCCGAACTTGATTCTCATTCCTTGTCACCTCCTTTTAAATGGCTAAAAAAGAACAACAGTATCCGCTATTGCCTATTATAGCCATGAATAATTGGAACCGGTCCGGAAAAGTACGGATGAAAATCAATTCCCCTTGCACTTACAGAGCTTTCTTAAGTAGTCCTTGAGAGCCGTCACTTCGCCGTCGGCCAAAGTCTTGCCGAACGGGGGCATCATCGTGGATTTGCTTGTCGCGGCTCCGCCGCCCTTGATGACGTTTACGATGTCCTGGTCGGTGAGCTTGGCCATCTCGGTGGCGCTGGTGTGGTTCCTGGGGCTTACGGGCTGGCTCTTGGTGGCGTTGGGACCGTCCCCCTTGCCTTCGAGCCCGTGACACTGCGAGCAGTAGAACTTATAATTAGCCTCCGCCGAAGCGGCATTGGCCGTAGAACCTGAGAAGACCGTCACGGCGAAGACCGTCACCGCGGCGGCTATTACGCAAGTGGCTTTGCCAACCATATTGTTTAAAACTCCTTTCGCGTATATTTGCTCTTATCGGGACTTACGATAAAAAGGCACGGCAACCGCAAGGATTACTTGAGGCTCGACACATACTCCGCAAGTATCTTGAGATCCGACTCGCTCAATACCCCCTCATAGGTCGGCATGTCCTTTACGGGCTTGAAGACCTTCGGGTTTGTAAGATACGCGTATATCCAATCGGGCTGCAGCCTGTCGCCTATGCCGATCATCGTGGGGCCCGTAAGGCCGCCAACCGTGGATCCTCCCTTGGAGACTTCGTGGCATCCGTAGCACCCCTGCTTCTTCTCGAAGATGATCCTGCCCTGGGGGCCGCCCTTGGGGGCGATGCCGGCCTTCTTAGCGTCGGCGGAAGTAAGACTCATAAGGTAATCCGCCACCTCATCGGCGTTCTTGCCGTCGAGCTTGGGGTGATTACCGGCATTCTTCTTGGTAAGCGAATAATATTCCATGGGCCTTATCGGCTTGGGGTCCTTAAGCCACTTCTCCAAAAACTCCTTCTTGAACTTGCTTCCGGCGTACCAGAGCTCCGGCGCCTTCTTGGCAAGCTGATCCTCTATACTCTTTTCCTTGGCGGGACCCGCCACCTGGTGACAGCCGCCGCAATTCTTTGAGTCGAAAATCTTTTTGCCTTCAGCGACCCCGGCATGTGACGTGCCCGCAAAGGCAATGCCGGCGGCAAATGCGGAGATTGCAGCAAGGCGTAAAAAACTTACTCCCTTCATCCAAGACCTCCTTATAGGTAGTTATTAAATCGCTGATTGTATGTATGATATCTGTATACCTTGCACCTGAAAAATTGTCAAGGATTATATTGCGGCTATTTGAAACTTTCCGTGACCGCTTTTAAAGGGGTTCCGGGCCGAAAAACGGGTCAATTGCCCTTTTTAAGGGCCTCTTTCTCGGATGTCGTCAATTCTATCGCGGCCCCTCTCTTTCCGGAGAACGCCCGGGCGTCCACGACCCCGAGTTTGTGCATGCTTAGCTCGGTGAACCAGACCCTGCCGGACGGAGCGAGCGCTATGGCGTAGGGCTTTATCGACAGCGGCATCTCTATCTCGACAAAGTCCTTCTTCACGGCGTCCAGTCTTCCAATCTTGCCTTCCCACTTGTCGCTGTACCAGACAAACCCGTCGCCGTCAACGGCGATCCCTTCCGGGACCCTTTTGCCGGGCATATTAAACTCGGTGAACCTGTGAGAGACGGTATCAAACCTTACGAGTTTCCTGTCTTTACGCGCCCCGAACCAGAGGTTAGAGTCCCTGTCGACCTCTAACTCGGTGGGGATGGCGAACGGGATAGGTATGGCGTACTCCTTTATGGCGCCCGTTACCGGGTCGAGGCCGGCGATCCTGTTGGAATTGGACTCAACGAACCACACGCCGCCTTTCGCGTCCACCGCTATCCCGATGGGCTGGCTTAACTTCGAAGGGATGGAGTATTCCTTGAACTTTTTCGTGGACGGGTCGAACATCCCGATCTTGTTTATGGAGAACTCGGTGAACCAGATACGCCCGCTTTTGTCTATGGCGAGCTTGTAGGGCTGGCTTCCGGGAGACGGCACCTCGTACTCCGTGAAAGTGCCCCTGGCGGGGTTGAAGACCGCGAGCTGGTTGGCGTCCTGCTCCAGGAACCAGACCATCCCCTGCGCGTCGACCGCCATGTCCACCGGGACGCTTTTGACCGTCGGGATATTGTACTCGGTGAATGAGGAGCTTTCGGGCCTGAAACGCCCGAGCTTGTTGGCGTCAGACTCAAGAAACCAGATGTCTCCGTTACGGTCCGCCGCGATGGCTATAGGGAAGGCCAGCGGCGTGGGTATCGCGTAGAAATTGACGGCTGAGGCGGCCAGGGCGGATGCTGCCGACAGAAAGAGCGCCATCAGGGCTAAAAGGTATCTCACCGTTGCACCCCGCCTCGCGCCGAAGCGCCGTTACCAGCGTCCGAGACGCTTGACAGCTTGTTGGCGTCGCGCGCCGATTCCGTAAACCAGACCTTGCCGGAGGGCCCGGCGGCTATGCCGACTGGCAGGCTCGTTGCGGTCGGTATCGGATACTCGGTAAACGCGGCGGTCACAGGGTCGAACCTTCCGACCCTGTTCCCGCGGTTCTCGGTAAACCAGACTATCCCTTCAGCGGATATCGCCAGCCTTACCGGGACCGAGGACGGGGTCGGGATTATGGCCTCGTTGAAGACCCTGGTGACCGGGTCCAACATGCAGACCCTGTTGCCGTTCATCTCCACGAACCAGACCTTATCCCCGGCGTCAACGGTGATGTCGGAAGGGTTAGCGTAAACCGTCGGTATCTTGTACTCCCTGATGGTCTTTTGGGCCTGGTCTATCGCGCCTATATTGTTGCCTACCGCCTCGGTGAACCAGATGACGCCCTTTGAGTCCAACGCTATGCCTGTAGGCTGGCTGTTCGGGGTCAAAACGCTGTACTCCTTGAAGGTCTTGCCGTTGAAGACCGCAATCTTATTGGCGTTCCTCTCGGTAAACCAGACGCCTCCGTCCTTTGAGATCGCCAGCATGTAGGGCTCAGCGTTGTTGGATGGGACCTTGCGGATATCGATCTTCCCGGTCTTTGGCGTAAGCGACCCTATGGCGCTCGATGTGGGCATTGTGAACCAGACCACTCCACCGGCGTCTATCGCCATATCTGAAGGCGAGCTCCCCTTGGGCAGGTCAAACTCGCGGAACTTCTTGTCCTTAGGGTCAAATACACCTATTTTATCGGCTTTCTGTGCCGTATACCAAACATGGCCGGAATCGTCTATCGCCAGGTCGATGGGAAAACTTAACGGTGTGGGGAGGTTGTACTCCTCGACAGGTGAGGCCGAGGGCCTGTCGTTGTCAGCCGCCAGGGCCGCCGACGCGTACAAAAAGACCAGGCAGATGAAGGAAAGGACCACCGCACCGGTTCCACGAGACTTCAAGACATTCGAATCAGCCTGACTATTCATATAAGATCGCGGTACCCTTGAATCACAAAATTCCCTGTAGCTTCCCGTTGCATCGGAAGAGCGCAACGGGAGCCCAGCCCTCCCATCAAGGGAGTGGAGGCTTAAGGAGATACCCCGGAGCTTGGCTCCGGGGTGGTGCATTAAAATAGCTTCAACCGGAAGATATGCGGCTTTGACCTGTTAGTTGGTCTGCCTGCCGGTCCAATGATGAACCACCCCGCAAGCTTTGCTTGCGGCGTTTCCGAAAGGAGATCTGTTTTTATATACGCGGCAAGCCGCGCTTAATTAAAATTCTCCGCCATGAATTGCGGAGAATTTTGATGGCATGGAAAGATCATTTGTATTTGCCAGCCTTGACCCGCCGCTAAAGCGACGGGATTGCGGAGTGGCACA
>JACRCH010000141.1 GCA_016219115.1 Deltaproteobacteria bacterium | reverse complement strand
GCCGACCCGGGAAGTGAGCCTCCTGATAGTCGCCTCGTCGGAGGTGGCGAGCCTGAAGTTCCTGAAGTCCCCGGTAAGCTTCCTTCCGTACTCCTTTAGCTTCTCCGGGGTGTCGTTTGCCGCGTCGAAGCCGATCGTGAGAACATTGAAGCGGTCCTGGAACTTATCGCGAGCCTCGTCCACGGCCTTCTTTAACTCGGTCGATATCGTCGGGCAGACCGTCGGGCAGCTCGTGTATATGAAGCTTATCAGAAGGGGTTTTCCGTCCTTGAAGTAGTCGCTCAAGCGGAACTTTACCCCGTCCTGGTCTACAAGGTCATAATCATCGAGCTTGACCCCCTCGGCCTTTACTGATTTTTCGACCGCGTCCCTGAGGGCCGCCGGGTCGACCGTGCCGGCCAGGACTCCACCAGGCGCCGGTATCAGCAGGAGAAGCAGTATAACAGGCACTAAAAGCCTTTTAAGAAGATACGCAGCGTTCATCAGTCAAACCTCAAAGATTTAACAACCGGAGCCGCCGGGAAAAAAGAACAATTGCATGAGTCGGCAACAATACCTTAGTAATTTTATCGGATATTATAATAACAGCCTTGTGCGCCTCACACCATGATTTTTATCATCAAACCAAAAAACTTCCGATTGCCCGGCTATTTTAAATCACAAAATTCCCTGTAGCTTGAAATCCTCCCCCTCGATGGGGGAGGGTAGGGTGGGGGTGAACACAGGTTTTCACCCTCCCCGCTTCCCGTTGCATCGGAAGAGCGCAACGGGAGCCCAGCCCTCGCAATCAAGGGAGGGGGTACTGGCGTACGGCGGATCGAGAACAACTGCTCTTTGTTCGTTTGATACCGGAGAAAAGCTCCGGGGTGGTTCATTCTATCCCGCTCTAAAGAACCGGTGGGAAAAACGGTCATCGATCAGGGACCCCTGCAAGGAGACCCGGCGTAAAGAAAAACAGCGGGGCCGTATGAGCGGCTCCCGCTGTCTTATCGACTTCCCTATCGGGGAAGCGTAGGGGTCTTGAAACATAATAATTATCCGGTTCCGTCCTCCCGGCCCTCGTACTGAAGGCCCCCTCCCCTTACTCATCAGCCTTACTGAACCTCTTTCCCGAAGATGACCGAGCCGAAGGCTATCAATATGTAGAGCACACCGCCGAGGACCGCGAGCACCGCGCCCACGCCCATCATGCTCATGAACATATCGACCGCCGGGTCGAAGGTGAAGGAGAACGGCGCGCCTGAGAAGGTCACGTCATAATGCCTTCTCGGAATACCGAAAGCTCCCGCGCTCATCATGCCTATCGAGAGGATCGCCACGCCCACCCCGTACAGGTAGGGTTGAATCGTCGCGAAACCCTTCCAGATAAGCTCCCTCTTGAATATGTAGGGGATAAGAAGGTAGGTAAAGCCCATGAAGGCTATCGTGGTGCCCGCCACGACGGTGCCGTGGAAGTGACCGGTGATGGCCCAGGTGTTATGACGGATTATGTTGAACTGCTCGGTGCCGAAGATGACGCCCGTGATACCGCCGAGGAAACCGAAGAGCAGTATCGAGATGGCAATGCCGGAAAAAGCCGGGTTGGACCACGGGGCCTTCTTGACCCACTCGAAGAGCCCTCTTGTGTAGCCCTGCTCCCTCAAGGCGACCTCCATGGAGGCCGGGATGGCGAAGGCGTGGATCATCGAGGCAAGGACCGCCAGATGCATCATGTAGCTGGTGTTTACGATCTTGTGCCAGGTCGAAAGGACCGGGTCGACAAGGAGATGGTGCTCGGAGGCGATGTTGATGAACAGTATGTAGAGAACGAACGCCGTCCTTGAAAGCTTCTCGTTTACGGGCTTTCCGCCCACGACGAAAGCCGAGGTCATGTACCATACGGAGACCATCGCGCAGACGTTTATCTGCTGCGAGGAATGCCCGAGGCCCCAGAATACGAGCCTGTAGGCGGACGGGTCGACGTTGGGGATCAGGTTCATGGACCACAGGAGCGTCGGGACGAATATACCCGCGCCGTGCAGGAGCGTAAGGACCGCGATGATGCTCGCCGCGCCCAGGCCGAAGACGCCGAGCGGGAGGCTCCTCTTGTAGCCGCCGTCCCTCTTTGAAAGGATGACGTTGATGAAAAAGATTATGAAGCCGAGAAGCGCCCCTACCGCGAAGAGGATGACGCCGAGGTAGTAGATCGGGTCGGCCTTCAGCGGCACATAGGACGTGAACATGACATCCGCCTTGCCCAGAAGCACGATGACATTGATGACGCCGCCGCCTATGAGCATGAGCGCGAAGGCCAGCCACCCCAGCCATGGAACGTATGACCGCGTGCCTAATAGCACCGCGGATGTGAAATGGACAAGGGCTATCTCGAAGAAGATGATCCACGCCAGAAGCGCGTCGATGCCGTGAAGGGTCAGGAACCTGTAGTAGAACTCAAGCGGCAGAAGATGCACGCTCGGCCATCTCGTCAACGCGACCAGAAGGGCGAAGAGTCCGCCCACGGCCAGCGTCGCAAACGCCGCTATCAAGTTCCATCTGACCAGGTTCTCGCTGGCCTTGTCTATCTTAAGACCTGATATGGAACAAGTTCTGAAATCAAAATTTGCCATCTTTTTTATACACCCCCCTTTCTGAAACTTTATAAGACCGGTTGACCGCCCTATTGCGGCGGACAGGCCCGGTGAGTTTATACTGGTCGCAAGCGCGGCGGTTAAGCCGGAGAGACCGTTTTAAAAGAGATTATCGCAGCCCTTCCTGAAGCGGCTTATCTGACGGCCCAGATGTCCATGAGCCATTTAAGGTGCGCAAACCAGATCACTATAAAGACCGCCAGGAATACGAGCGAGAGCGCGAAGACCCCCGGGGCATGCATATCGTCCTTGTGATTCGACATTTTCCTCTACCTCCTTTTCGCTCCTATTTCACGTACATCTTACCGACCATCATGTGATGGCCCACGCCGCAGTACTCGTTGCACACAATGTGGAAAACGCCGCTCGTAGTCGGGGTGATCGTCAGCACGTAGTCGTAACCGGGCAGTGCCTGGAAGTTCAGGTTTATCGGCTGGAGCGAAAACCCGTGGTTTATGTCCATTGACGACAGGTGCAGCTTGTACTCCTTGCCCTTCTCAAGCTCCACTACGGGATACCACTGCCACATGCTGGCCTTCAGGTAAACTGGCTCGCCGGGCTTCGGGTGCACGACCGGGAAACCGTTCTCCTCGCCCACCTTGTACTTCTCGACCATCCCCTTAACGAGCTTGTCGAACTGCTCGGCGCTGACGGCGTATGTTTCGGACGGCGGGTTCTGCGAGCCTACGATATGGTATATAGGCATGAATATGAAGGAGACCAGCATCCATATCAACGCTACAGCGACCCACAATCTCTCGTCCTTGCTTAAAGGGTTCCACCATATTCTTTCAGGTTCATGTATTGCCATTCTCTCTCCTCCTCCTTATGGGACTATCGGCAGCTTGGGCACGTTCATTATCTCGACCAGGCCCCAGACCGTATAGACCAATGTAGGGACAACGATTCCTAAGATTAAAAGTAAAATGATGTTGTCGTAAAAAGTCTGCCCCCCTGGAACTGGTCCGTCGTTCCTTTCTGCATGCATAGAGCTAACCTCCTTTCCGGTTTTGTATTTGTAATATATTGGTAACCGCGTATGGAATAAATGACTTTTGTCAGTTTCGCATGGATACTGAAAAATAAATAAGGAAAGGGTCTGGAGCCGCTAAAAGACTGCCTGACTGAAAAGACGGAGTGTCGTGAGATGGGTGCAATTTAACACCATTTAAAACCGTTGTCAACAGGAAGTTAGCGCAAAAAAATCCGCATGCAAGGAGGCGGTTTTCAAGCTCAGCCGGATGGTCAAGCAAGCCGCCGCGCGGATGAATGACTGAAGCGTAACCACTTGAAAACTTTAAGAAAACTCACAATAAGCAGGCTCGCGGCGGCCATAAAAACATTTGCCGCGCCGCATTGAGGACGGGAAAGAACGCCGTGGCGCAAAAAAAAAAACGGGGCAGACCAGTTGGTCTGCCCCGTTCAGTGTATCTTTGATTCAAGCGATTAGAAGTTCGCTGTGAGCATCAGGTAAGCGAAGTCCTGGTCGCCCTTCTCGCTGCCGGCTGTGGCGGTGATCTTTTCCTTGACGAACTTGCCGGCTGAGAAACGGCCGTAGCCGAGTTCGGCTGATACGGCGTTGTTGTACTTGTAGCTGGCTACGAGGTCGATCTCGTTTCCGATGTTGGTCTGCTGGTTGGTCGCGCTGGCGGCACGAATGCCGGTCGGGTTGTTGTTCCAGTTGCTCGCGCTATACCACGCGTCCTGCTTCTGGGCGAGCTTGAAGTTCCAGTAAGCGGCATATAGGCTGAGCTTCTCGTTTACGTCGGCCTTCACATTCAGGTTCCACGCCTTCACGTTCCTCCATGCCTGCTGGTCCATGTAGCCGAGCTTGTCGTGGTTGGTAGGGAAGAGGTTGAAGAAGGTCTTGACCTTTGAATCCGCGGTTGCGGTGGAGCCGTCCTTGTCGCCTGAGGCGAAGTCATACTCGGCGCCTACCCTGACTTTTACAGGGGTCGGGAGGGCGTAGCCGGCCTTAACCGCGTACGCGTAGCCGCCGAACTTGTAGTTGTTCGTCACGGTCGAGTCGGTCTTGACCGTGCCTGCCTGGAAGGGCACTTCCACGGTGTAGTCGAGGGCCTGGAAAGCTCCGTTCAGCCTTACGCCGTATGTATAGAGCTTCTCGGGTTCCTTGGCGGTGCCCAATACCGTGGTGCTGGCAAGCTTGCCGGCATCCCAACCGAACGGAGTGGTGTTGTGGAGGTTGTCCCTTAAACCAAGGACATAGAGATCAAGGGTGTTGTTCGGGATCGCCTTTACCGTGGCGTACAAGCCGTAGAAGTCCTGGTCGGTATTGGTTGTTGTGGACTCTCTGACCTTTGACTCGAAGAGGTCTACATCGACGATTTCTGACTTGTAGGTAAGTTTAAGGGCGTCAAACGACCTGCCGTTGTTTGACCAGCCGAAGGAGCCGACGAGCCTCTGGTCGCCGTAGTTGAGTTCCTGACGGCCTGCCCTGAAGGAAACCGGGGCGCCGAAGAGGTTGTCGACATTGACGAATGACTCGTGGAGGTCAAGGGTATTGCTGGCCGAAGTAGCGCCACCAGCTGCAACCGCAGCACCACCGGTATCTGTTAACCCAGGGCCGCCGGCAGCACTCTGTGTCGCACCCCATCTCCTTGAGTCCTGGAGGGTGATCTTTACCGTGGTGTCGTCAGTGGCCTTGGCGTTGGCCGTAAGCCTTACCCTCTGGTCCCAGAAGTCATTGTGGTCGTTCGCCGAACCGGGTGCAGCAACTGACTTTGTGAAGTCAGCGTTGTTCCTGTACTCGCCCCTGAGCCTGTACTGGCCACTGAATGTGACATCAGCTGCGCTTACGGGTACTACCCATGCAGCGGTTATAGCAGCTGCAAAGACCGACAACAAAATTCTCTTCATTCTTCCTTCCTCCTTGTATTTGTTTGTATTAGCGCCCAGGTGAATTATGCGCCTTGTACCGGCGCGTTGGACTCGTGATCATCAACGGCGACACCTGCTACGGCTACAATCGCCTACGAACTGTCAATCCGCATATTCATGGCGAAGTACGCTTTTACCGTGTTCAGTTCTTCTCTTGAAACGGATAAAACAGTACGGCCATGATTTTAGAATAAAACCCGTTAATGTGATCTTCGTTTGTCGTGTTTTCTAAGTGGGCATGGCCGGAGGGGCAGTCCCCTCCCTAAATTGTTACTGTTATACACAACCTTATCGGCAGTGTCAAGCATTTTAGCGCTATATTTAAAAAAAATATGTATGCCCTGTTTTCGCGCTTTCCGCGGAAAATCTCAGGTTTTCCGAAAGTTCTCCCACGCGGTCTCATTTCATTGTCAAAGAATAGATGGCCCGGCGAAAAATACCTTAGCGGATTTATCGGGTTTGATATTAACAACAGTATCTCCGGGAGTGTATGACATTTGTCACAACGCCGTTGTCCTGACCGTAATCAGGTTCTCCGTCTTTCCATGTCCCGGGATTTTTAAAAGAAGTTTATGGAAGGGACGCGCGTGGCGCACTACCCTCCGATGCCCTACACGACACCGGCCCTCAGGAGGTCGTGCATGTGCACCACGCCGACGACAACCTCACCGTCGGAGACGAAAAGTGACGTTATGGAATACTCCTCCATCATACGGAGCGCCGCCTCTGCGAGAGAATCCCTTGAGATCATCTTCGGGTTGACGGTCATTATGTCCGCGGACGCCCTCTCGATGATGTTGACGCCCTTCTCAAGGGCCCTCCTCAAGTCACCGTCCGTGATGACGCCGAGTATCTTCTCCCCGTCGAATACGCCGGTAAGCCCCATCCTCTTGGCCGTCATCTCAAGGATGGCGTCCTTTACCGGAGTGGAGGAGGCGACCCTCGGGATACCGTTGCCGCCGTGCATGATCTCGTCCACCCGCATGAGCCGTCTTCCGAGGGATCCGGCGGGATGGAGCGCGGCGAAGTCCTCGGCCTTGAACCCCTTGGCCTCCAGGAGCGCCACGGCCAGCGCGTCTCCCATGGCCAGGCACGCCGTAGTCGAAGCCGTCGGTGAAAGCCCCAGAGGGCACGCCTCGACGCTCACGCCCACATCTATCGTGGCGTCCCCGTAGCGCGCGAGCGTTGAGTCCTGCCTGCCCGTCATGGCTATCATCTTCACGCCCATCCTCTTGACGATGGGTATTATCTTTATAAGCTCATCGGTCTCCCCGGAGTTCGATATCGCCAGCAGTATGTCGTTTTTCATCAGGACGCCAAGGTCCCCGTGCACCCCCTCGGCCGGATGGAGGAAAAAGGCCGATGTCCCGGTTGAGGCGAGAGTGGAGGCGATCTTCTGCCCGATGATCCCGCTTTTGCCCATGCCGCAGACCACGACCTTGCCTGTCGTCCCGAGTATGAGGTCAACGGCGTGAGAGAAGTTCCCGTCAAGCCTCGAGGTCAGGGACTTCACCGCCTCGGCCTCTATCTCGAGGACTCTTCTGGCGGTATCTATGGGGAGGTCTTTCTTCATCGTCTTCATCATTAATATAGGTCTATTATTTTCAGCCGCCCGCGGGGGCCGGGGGTTTTCAGCAGCCGGGCTTAGGACCGTTATTCCGTGGGAAAGGCCCCTCAGCGCTTTATAAGCCTGTCCATGGCCGTAAGCTCCTCAAGAAGCCCCTTTACCTCTTTAAGCTCGATGGAGTTTGGCCCGTCGCACAGCGCCCTGTCCGGCTCGGGGTGTACTTCCATGAAGACCCCGTCCACGCCCACGGCCACGGCCGCCCTGGCGAGATACTTCGCCATGGACCTGTCCCCTCCGGAACAGCTGCCCAGGCCCGCGGGGGTCTGCACGCTGTGCGTGGCGTCAAAGACCACCGGGTACCCTAAAGCCCTCATGATGGGGAGCGATCTAAAGTCCACCACGAGATTATTGTACCCGAAACTCGCCCCGCGCTCGGTCAATATGATGTTGTCGTTTCCGGCGGAAAGGGCCTTGCCTATCGACTGGGACATGTCGGAGGGGGAGAGGAACTGGCCCTTCTTTATATTAATGATACGGCCGGTGGAGGCGGCCTCCACTATCAGGTCGGTCTGGCGGCAGAGAAACGCCGGTATCTGGATAATGTCGGCCACCTCGGCCACGGCCTTCACATCGTGGGCGCAGTGGACATCGGTCAAGACCGGCACGTTGAACCTGTCCCTGGCCTTCTTGAGAATCTTGAGGCCCTCTTTAAGCCCCGGCCCCCTGTAGGACTTCACGGAGGTCCTGTTGGCCTTGTCGTAAGAGGCCTTGAAGACGAAAGACGCCTTCAGCTCCGAGGTCATCCTTAAAAGCTCCTCGAGGATATTGAGCGTCGAGGACTCGTTCTCGATGACGCACGGGCCCATTATGAAGACAAGCCCGCTCCCGGCGCCGATGGAGATGTCCTTAAGCTTTATCTGTTTCATTGACCGAAAGGGTTTTACCGGATTTTTTGGCGCCGCGGGCCGCTGTCTTCTTCCCTGCCTTGCTCCCTTTAGCGGCCTGGGCCCTGTGGGCCAGCACCGCCTTTACGAACCCGCGGAAAAGCGGATGAGGGGCAAGGGGCCTGCTCTTGAACTCCGGGTGGAACTGGCACGCGACGAACCACGGGTGGTGCCTGTACTCCATTATCTCTACAAGGGCTTCGTCAGGCGAAAGCCCGCTGAACTCCACCCCTACCTTCTCAAGCGGTTCCCTGTACCTGTTGTTGACCTCGTAGCGGTGCCTGTGCCTCTCTGTAATCTCGGCAGTACCGTAGGCGCTCTGCGCCTTGCTTCCCTTCTTTAAAACGCACGGGTAGGCCCCTAGCCTCATGGTGCCGCCCTTGGAGTTTATCCCCCTCTGAGTCTCCATGATATCGACGACCGGGTCGGGGGTCTCCGGGTCGAACTCCGCGGAGTTGGCGTGTTTAAGGCCGCAGAGGTCTCTGGCGAGCTCTATAATGGCCACCTGCATGCCGAGGCAGATCCCGAAAAACGGCATCTTGTTCTCCCGGGCGTACCTGATGGCCGAGATCTTCCCCTCGACCCCGCGGCCGCCGAAGCCTCCGGGGATGAGCAATCCGTCTATGTTCTTTAAAAGCGCCGTGCCTCTTTTCTCTATCTCCTCGGAGTCGATGTACTGGAGGTTTACCCTGGAGCTGTTGGCAAGCCCGCCGTGTATCAGCGCCTCATGGAGGCTTTTGTACGAGTCCTGGAGGTTCACGTACTTTCCCACAATGCCTATCGTTATCTCGTGCCTGGGGTTATTTATCTTTCTTGCTATCTCCTCCCACTGATCGAGCTTCGGGGCGCGGGTCCAGATGTTCAGTAGCTTTATGATCTTCTCATCGAGCCCCTCGCGGTGGAATACGAGCGGGACCTCGTAGATACTCTTCACATCCTCTGCGGAGATGACGGCGTCCCTGTCTACGTTGCAGAAAAGGGCGATCTTGTTCTTAAGGTCGGCGTTTACCGGACGGTCGGACCTGCAAAGGAGGATATCGGGCTGGATGCCGATCTCCCTCAGTTTGTTCACGCTGTGCTGAGTGGGTTTTGTCTTTATCTCGTGGGCCGTGGCTATGTAGGGCAGTAAAGTCAGGTGGACATACATGACATTTTCCTTGCCGAGGTCGTACCTCAACTGCCTTATCGCCTCCAGGAACGGGAGGCTTTCGATGTCGCCGACGGTGCCGCCGATCTCTATTATGGCGATGTCCACGCCGTTTGAAATGCTGAGGACCTTACTTTTTATCTCGTCCGTCACATGGGGCACTACCTGCACGGTGCAGCCCAGGTAGTCGCCGCGCCTCTCCTTGGTGATGATGGAATCGTAGACCTGGCCGGTGGTGAAGTTGTTCTTCTTCGTGAGCCTGGCGTTCGTGAACCTCTCGTAGTGGCCGAGGTCGAGGTCCGTCTCGGCCCCGTCGTCGGTCACATAGACCTCTCCGTGCTGGAACGGGCTCATCGTCCCTGGGTCTACATTTATATAGGGGTCGAGCTTCTGCACGGTTATCGTCAGTCCCCTCGACTCAAGGAGCGCCCCGATGGACGCGCTCGCCAGCCCCTTCCCGAGAGACGACACGACGCCGCCGGTCACGAATATGAATTTTGTTTTCATGTGCTTTTTAGGGTCGCTCATTGATGTGGCAAGTCTCCGCTGTATTTTTAGGGATTTAATATTCCCTTCGGGTTGAACTCCACGCGGCTTGCCGCGTATATAAAAATAGATTCCCCAACGGATACCCCGCTAGCAAGGCTTGCGGGGTATCACCTTAAACTCCCCTCCCTTGATTGCGAGGGCTGGGCTCCCGTTGCGCTCTTCCGATGCAACGGGAAGCGGGGAGGGTGAAATTCCGAAGGCTGAAAGATTATTTTCACCCCTACCCTCCCCCATCAATGGGGAGGGTTTTACAAGGGCAAGCTACAGGGAATTCCAAGTTTAAATATTTTTTACTTCCTGCCCTTCATCAGCCCCCTCACCTTTTCCAGATCCTCCGGGGTGTCGACCGATACGGGGTTGTAATCCGTCTCGACGACCTTTATCCTAAAACCGTTCTCAAGGGCTCTCAGTTGCTCCAGGCTTTCCGCCTCCTCGAGGGGCGATGGTTTAAGAGCGGCGAACTCTATCAGGAAATCCCTCCTGTAGACATAAAGGCCGATGTGCTTGTACGCGGGGAGCTTAGCTTCGTTAAAAGGGGTCTTGTAGTGGGGCAGCGGGCTTCTTGAGAAGTAGAGCGCGTACCCGTCCCTGTCCGTAACGACCTTTACCGCGTTCGGGTTGCGGTACTCATCCTCGTCCTTGATCCTTGTTTTAAGGGTGCACGATAAAAGGCCCGGGTCATCGAGCATCGGGGCCACGGCACGGTCTATGAGCCCGGGCTCTATAAGAGGCTCGTCGCCCTGAATGTTTACCACTATGTCGGCGTGAGCGCCTCTGGCGGCCTCGGCGATCCTGTCGGTGCCGGAGCTGTGGGCCGGGGAGGTCATGACAGCCTTGCCGCCGAAGTCCTTTACCGCCCTGAGTATCCTCTCGTCGTCCGTGGCAACGGTGACATCGTTGATAAGACGCGCCGCTCTCGCCTTCTCGTAGACCCACTGGACCATCGGCTTACCGCAGATATTGGCGAGGGGCTTTCCGTTCAATCGTGTTGAGCCGAACCTAGCGGGAATAAAGGCGACGACTTTCATCCGTGTCAATATATCAAATCCAACTTTTATGTCAATGATTTTGCCTGCGCGCGAAAGGCGGCAAAAGAGGGGTTTGGGAATCTGTTTTCAAGCAACTTCGGGGTCGGCGTTTTAATATTTCCTTCGGGTTGAATTAAACGCGGCTTGCCGCGTATATAAAAACAAATTTCCCTTCGTATACCCCGCTAGCAAGGCTAACGGGGTGGTTCATGGGTCAGGGTTCTTTTCGGGGAGTGATCTTGTCATTGCGGGAAGCGTTTATGGCGGACCCGGGCCGGAATCGGTAATCATACCGCCGGGAAGTTTGAAAAACTCTAAAAAAGAGGACATTGCCGGCGTAACGTTGCGATCTCGTATTGAAAATCAACGTCTCAGGGATCGCTTCGCCGCGAAAAACACCCCTCGCGATGACGCTCAGGAATTTTTTATCTCCAGGTCTTCGTACACCCCCTCTCCTCCATATATTCGCATATTCTTACGCCCTGATTACCATTGACAGCATGGTGAGCCTGTGTTAATTTTTCAAGTCAAGTCCACTCAAAAGCCGGAGTGGTGAAACTGGCAGACGCGCGGGACTCAAAATCCCGTGACCGCAAGGTCGTGCGGGTTCGACCCCCGCCTCCGGCACCAATGATTTCAATATGTTACATCAATATATAGATTGAAAACCGTTTTCAAAATCTCAAACACTCCGAAATCACTCCAACATTTTAGGCTCGCTGTAAGCAATTAAAACGCGATTTTATGCAGCAAAGGTCAGTTCAGTAAAACTAATAAAGTCGAGATGGTTATGGCAGACCAACAGACAACCCCACCAACTCGGGCGTTTTTGTCAGACTACGATAACATCAGTGAAACTCCGCCGACAGGAGTCGGCGGTTTCTTCTGTCACAAGCCTTCGGCTTGGGTCCTTCGGACAGCCGCTCCATCACCAGACAGGAGTCTGGTGTTTTATGCGGCCAAATAAAAATGATGACAAAATTACAAATCCTCTTGACCAATGAATCTGTAGAGGGATTTAGGGCCTATCTCCTGGAGAACACCACGCCCAACACACAGAGGTCCTTCGATTATCTGCTCGCGGAGTTCGAAAAAGAGTTTTCAGGACAGCATGTCTCTGAGTTATCCCCTTCCAAGCTACAGGAGTTCCTTAACTCGAGATGGGGCAATGGTAAAATAAGCGTTCTTAGACAGAATTTTTCTAAACTCAAATGGTTCTACTCTTGGTATATCAAATATGTTCAAGTAAATGGTATGCCTCTCTTCTTGAACCCCTGTGACCTGATAGATATAAAGGCCGATGGAGGTACTGCTTCGAAATCGGAATTTGTCCCTGTCGAAAGAATGGGGGAGTTTCTGAATACCATGAAGGATGAAAGGCACTGGCTAATGACCGCAATTCTCATGACAGCAGGATTGAGAGCTTCTGAACTAATAGGAGATCCCAGGGCAGGAAAGCCAGGGCTTTTCAGGGAAAACATTAACGGAAGGGTGCTAACCATTTTAAAACCAAAATCGGGTCGGGAAGAAGAAACCGCTATCATCCCCAAATGGGTAGCGGAACCTTTGGACAATTATTTAAAACGGCTCAATCCGGATGAGAGGATTTTTCCTGTTGGCTACTCGACACTGTACGATGTCATTAGCACACACGGAAAATGGTTAAAGCTCAACTTAACTCCTAATTATTTACGAAAATGGATAGCCTCATACTGGCAGAGACAAGGTGAGTCTTCTATGACAAGTTTCATTCTCAGACACTCTAGCCTTAAAGTCAACGATGTTACATCGGTGAAAACTTTAGGTTGGGAGAGCATCTATGTCGTACCTCTTTCACCAAAAGAGGTAGCTGAAAAGCAGGACAAGTATCTGGCCGAAAGTATCTTTTTTTCTTAATGTGTAAATCTCACGGATTGAAATTAAATTTCAACCAATTTTCATGCGGTTAAAAACTATTAAAGGGTTTTAGATATCATAAGTTTTAATTGACTTGCCCTTGTAGTTAGCTGGTAAAATTGCTCTTACCCTATTTTCTTCTCCAGCGGGGCAAATAAAGCAAACCACATCTTTCGGCTCAATTTTTTCGACGTTCAAGTGTTTTGCCCAGCCTTTTGGCGGTGAAACAGCTTGGATTATTTTTTCCTTAGTTTCTTCGTATCCGTAATATGGATGGGGATGCACGATACGCCACTCCTGTTGATATGAATTTTCTATGGGCTCCATATACTCATAGATTTGCAAGAGATTTGAGTACATTCGCCCACCATACGCAACCGACATGGCTTTATTGGTGAAGGCCATTTTATCTCCTTGGGATCTATCCTCGATCTTCGATTTCAAATCTTCAAAAGCCTGCCGGAAAAGCCTGCCGAAAGCTTCAGAAATTGGTCCGGTTGTATCCGTATATATGACTTTCTGCGCCTTATGTGATAAAGCCCATT
>JACRCH010000139.1 GCA_016219115.1 Deltaproteobacteria bacterium | reverse complement strand
TAATTTTGTGCAGTCTGTCCTCATAAGCCCTCCACCTTGACGGGGGAGGGTTTGGGTGGGGGTGAAAAGGTCACCCTCCCCGACCCATCCTTCGGATGGGCGCCCCGCCCCTCCCATCGAGGGAGGGGCGGTTTTGGTTGTTATTTTTTTTTGCATATAGCCCCTTTGAGGGGCGTCTTTTCAAGCCCCCGGCTCTGCCGGGGGTACATGACTAATCAGAGCTTCCCCAGGGCTTTTTCAATATCCCGATAGAGAGCCGGTAATGGGCATTAAGACAGCGGACAACGACGACTCCATACCTTACGCGATATGCCTGCCCTTCAGGGAGAGGATAGACGACTCGGACATCGACCCCTCTTTCCTGGACAGGTTCCCGCTCTCGTTCGTAAAGAAAAACCTCGTATTCCCGCTCAAGGTCGAGGACGGCAGGCTCATCGTGGCCGTGGCGAGCCCCAAGTCCCTCTACGCCGTCGAGGACATGGGCAGGTCGATAGGCGCGCCCGTGAGCGCCGTCCTTGCGCCTCAGGATAAGATACTGGAGGCCATAAACAGGCATTACGAGAGGCTCTCCGGCTCCGCGCAGGAGGTGGTCAACGAGCTCCACGGCGAGAGCCTCGACGTGATAGCCCACCAGTTCGAGGAGCCGAAGGACCTCCTTGAGCTTACGAACGAGGCCCCGATAATAAGGCTCCTCAATTCGCTCCTGTTTCAGGCCGTCAAGGAGAGGGCGAGCGACATACACATAGAGCCTTTCGAGCGCGAGGTGGACGTGCGTTTCAGGAGGGACGGGGCGCTCTCCTCGGTCCTGTCCCCGCCCAAGGTAGTACAGGAGGCCCTCATATCGAGGGTGAAGATAATGTCCGGGCTCGACATAGCTGAAAAGAGGCTCCCGCAGGACGGCAGGATAAGGCTCCTTGTGGCGGGCAGGGACATAGACGTGAGGGTCTCGGTGGTGCCGACCACCTTCGGTGAGAGGGTGGTCTTGAGGCTCCTCGACAGGAAGGGGGCGGGGGTAAGCCTCCAGGAGATCGGCCTGAGCGCGGCGCAGACCGAGGCCATGGACGGACTCTTGAGGAGGAACAACGGCATAATCCTGGCGACCGGGCCGACCGGTTCAGGGAAAACGACGACGCTCTACGCGGCGATGAACAGGATAAACTTCCATGAGAGGAACATCATCACCGTGGAGGACCCGGTGGAGTACCAGTTGCGGGGGGTCGGGCAGATACAGGTCAACACGAAGATAGGGCTCACCTTCGCCAGGGGGCTACGCTCCATACTGAGGCAGGACCCCGACGTCATAATGGTCGGCGAGATAAGGGACATCGAGACCGCCGAGATGGCGATACAGGCATCCCTCACCGGCCACCTGGTGCTCTCCACCCTCCACACGAACGACGCGCCTTCAGCCGTTACCCGGCTCGTGGATATGGGCGTCATGCCCTTCCTCCTGTCATCATCTCTTACGGCCGTGCTCGCCCAGAGGCTTGTAAGGGTCGTTTGCAACAACTGCAGGGAGGAGTACTCGCCGACCGAGGCCGAGCTGACTGTATTCGGCGGCAGGGCGCCGAAGAGGCTGTTCAGGGGCAGGGGGTGCGACAAGTGCATGAAGACCGGATACAGCGGGCAGACCGGGATATTCGAGTTCATGCACGTGGATAACGAGATGAGGCCGGTAATACTCAAGAACCCGGACTCCGCCACGATCAGGAAGTACGCCGCGTCGCGCGGCATGAGGACGCTGAGGGAGGACGGCCTCGATAAGGCCGCCTCCGGGATAACCACCCTTGAGGAGGTCGTGAGGGTAGCCGAAAACGATTAACAGTCTCGGTGATAGGTTGTCTGTTACCGGCAAAAATACGTCTTTATCCTTCACCGATAACCGATAACCGATAACCGAATTTACCGATATGCCGATATTCCAATACAGGGCTTATGACTCGCTTGGCAAAGAGGTCCTCGGCTCCATTGAGGCCGTCAGCGTCAGGGAGGCGGCTGAAAGGGTCAGGAAAGACGGCCTGTTCCCGAGAGACCTGCGCGTCCAGGGGGGCCAGGGCGGGGCCTTGACGCGCCGCAGGCCGGTTTCGCTCAACGACCTCGCCGCCGCGACCCGCCAGCTCTCCTCCCTTCTCAGTTCCGGCACCACCCTTTTCGACGCGCTGACGCTCCTTGTGAACGAGGAGGAGAACGTCTCCCTGAAGGGCGCGCTCATCGCGGTCAAGGACGGCGTGACCGCGGGCAGTTCCCTTTCCAGCGCGCTTGAGGCGCACCCCGGCATATTCCCGGAGATCTACGTAAGGGCGGTAGAGGCCGGCGAGGCCGGCGGCGCCCTTGATGGCGCGCTCATACGGCTCTCCGAGTACCTCGATGCCAGGGCGCGGGTCTACGCCAGGGTAAGGACCGCCCTCATCTACCCGGCGCTCATGCTGGTAGTCGGGGCCGGGGTCCTCTTTTTCCTCTTCCTCTTCGTCGTGCCGAAGATAACGTCTATTTTCGAGGACACAAAAAGCGCACTGCCGCTTGTGACAAGGGTGCTCGTGGCGATGGTGCACGTGGTGACCGGCTACTGGCCGTTGCTCGTCCTTGCCGGCGCGGGCCTGTCGTTCGCCGGATGGAGGGCTATAAAGACGCCCGGTGGCATGGGGGCGGCGCAGAGGTTTCTGCTCGGGGCGCCATTCCTGGGCAAGCTCTTCACGAGGTTCTATATGGCGAATTTCGCGAGGACGCTCGGGAGCCTATTGAGTAGCGGGGTGCCAATAATAAACGCCCTTGAGATGACGAGGCGGGTACTGCACCACTCCGTGTTCGATGAGGCGCTGGCCCGGACCGTCATGGAGGTTACGGAGGGGGCCACGCTCTCGGCGAGCATGAGGAAGACCGGGGCCTTCCCCGGCATACTCACGCACATGGTGGCCACAGGGGAGAGGAGCGGCGAGCTCGACAAGCTCCTTCTCAAGTCCGCGGACAACTATGAAAGGGAGTTCGAGGTGTCGGTCGAGAGGTCGCTCTCACTGCTCGAACCGGCTATAGTGCTCGTCATGGGCGTGGTGGTCGGCTTCATAGTGCTCGCCATACTTCTGCCGATATTCGAGCTTAATCAGGTCATAAGATAGAGGCCATTTGAGAGGCGGCTGAAAAAATGAGTCTTCCCGCAGTCTTTAGCCGTCCTCAAGACGGCTGACGGTTAGGTTTGCCCTCCCCGGGTAGAGTCTGCACCCATCCTCCCATCCACGAGACGGGCAATAAAAAACGTTGAAGATTCCCTGCGGCTTGGCCAGCGGGGAGCTTCAACGTTTTTTCGCGTTCTTGCCTGGATCAGGGTTTCGACCCTGTTTTTAATCTCCTTATAGCCGCAAGCCCTGTCAGGCCGCTAACGAGGAGTAGAAGGGTGGAAGGTTCCGGGACTGAGGCATGGTTGCAATCGCCTTGATATCCTGTGTTGCCGTAACCTGTGCCGCCATTATCCATACCGCCAGTATCCCCATAACCAGTGCCGCCGTAGCTTCCGCCGCCTGTATCGCCGTAACTGCCAGAATGTCCCCCAAAATTGCTCATACCATTAGCATTGGCCGTCCGGCTGTCTATCATACCTAAGGTAGACGCCAAACAAATGGATAATACCCATAAAGGACATTTTTCTTTTCATATGCCATCCTTACTCTCGATGAGATAAATACCTGCCGTAATTAAAAAGCAAAAAGAGCGCCATTTTCGTAATAACTTGAATTATTTGATAAAATTAGCATTTGTGCGTCCCTTGATGCATATTCTATGTCAAGAATGTAAAGAAGTTGAACGATAAGCTTTTAGGCGTGGGGGTGGCATTTTAGAAAAAATCCAAAAAAAAGATAAGATATCAATATTTAGAAGGTCAAGGGGCTGAATTTCGGTAGTCAACAAGTTTTACAATAAATATTGTTCATCTCTCAATAAGTGGAAGGTATATATAATTCGTAAATAATATAACTTTTTTTACATTTAAATATCTTACAGCAAGTTATATTCTAATATATTGAATTATAAAGCTAAAATAGATTAATGGCTCTGAATAAGGCGCATTGCGGATGTCAATTCTTTTAACACTCATTTTTTTACCAGGCGGACAATCGGGATATGTAAATTCTAACTATTTGAAAAAACAAGGATTTATGACGCATCTGTTTATTGAGGCTAATGGTACAGGTTTTGCTTGTATATTTGAGTAGGAGCCGATTGTTACGGTATCCATTGCAACGCGGTCGTGTCTATTTAGCCTGTTAAAAAATGAACCCTCCCAGGGCTTAGGTGATGGCGGATTTTCAGTAACTCTCCTGATCCAAAGCCAGCCGCAACAGATTTAATCGATATTTTACAGTTCCAGGCGCAAAAAAGCCCGGGAACGCAGGAAGGTTCATGGCAACGGCCGGTCGTTAAATAAAGAGGACCTGGGTTGTTCATTATGCCGGAGGGTATAGGGGTCTTGAGTAATATGCGTCCAAGGGTAACAGAAAATACATGTCCGAGATGCCTCTGTAAATTCTACACCATCTCTGCTGGGAGGGAGATAAACTGTCCTTTCTGCGGCTTTTCACTGAGGTTATCCGACATCGAGAAGAGAGCCGAATCGAGGGCATTGATCCAGAGGCCGTGCGACCTCCACAGAGGCGGTTATTCGCTCAGCGGACAGACTGTGGATATCTCAAAAGGCGGAATCTGTGTAAAGCTGGGCGTTGACTTCCGGTACGATAAGGGAGATACGATCAGGGTTGTTATAAAGGACTTCGAGATAGATACGGAGGCGAAGGTGGTCTGGATCAAAAAGTTCGACTCCTTTATATGTAAAGCCGGCTTAAGGTTCTTAAACCAGCCCCTGTAAATTCCTCCAGCCTATCGCTCCATCCGTAAAACCGTGTATCCAACCGCTATCCGTGCAATTCTCCGCAATGCACCCTGTAAACTTTTAAAAATCAAATAATAATTTTTTTTACAAAAGGATTTGTTTCGTAATTATTTGATTTTTCAGCAAAAAAAGGAATATGGCTTGATAAGTTTGAATTTTTAGGTGATGTATATGTCAGCTTTTTTTACAGTTTTACCATATTCAATAGTTCCAATTGTCTTATTAATTTAGCCGGCAGTGACATTAATTAAATAAAAAGGCTTAATAATCAATGAGTTATCATGTCAAGGGAGAGGGCCGGATTGAAATGGCACGACTGTTGCAGAACTACATAACCATAACGCTGAATGTAAGGAGACGTACAATGACAATGAAAAAACTCATATTGGGACTAACGGTTGCCGCAGTTATGTTGATCAGTACCACAGCCTCCGCTATAACAGTAGATGGTAATTTTAGTCTCGCCGAATGGAACGGGTATTATGCAAACGACGACGGCGTCGGCCCAGGCGGCTATGTTGGCCCAGCCTACGGAGGCCAGAGTTTCGACGCGGAGTACCTCGGCTTGTATCTCGACAATTCCGGCAAGCTCTACTTCGGCCTGCAGACCGGCTTCAACCTCGCAAGCGGGGTAACAACCGGCGGGTATCACTACAATCCCGGCGACTTGGCCCTGGAGGTAAACGGCGACGGTGTCTATGATTACGCTATAAGGTTCTCGATATCCGGGGGGGTGCCTACCTACACGCTCTATCAGGTATCCACATGGCAGAATGTGATGTATTCCCAGTTCGGCATATCAGACCCGTTCAAGTATGCCACAGGGTCTTCAGTGCCGACTACCTTTACAGGCGCTTATGGCACCGGGGTATTCGCAAATAACTCCGACGGGGGGACCTCATACGTCCTCGAGGGGAGCTTGGATTTGAGTAGCCTGTCCCTGTATAACGGGGGTAATCTGACGCTCCACTGGACGATGGAGTGCGGGAACGACTACATAAATAAGACAATCCCCGAACCAGGCACCATCTTCCTGCTCGGTTCCGGTTTGGTCGGTTGCGGCGCATTGGGGTTCATACGGAGAAAAAGGAAGGCATAATCAAGTGCAACCGATGAGAATAATGAATTAAAGTGAAAAGCCCGTATACCAAATGCGGGCTTTTCTTTTTTGTGCAACGCAGATTCGCTGGAACATGCATTTATAAGCCGTGATTCCCTGCGTTGCACTTCGCGGTTTTATACGGGAAGGCGGGATAGAAAATATGGACCGGGATAATATCCGGTCCATATTTTCTATCAAAGTCAATATTTGATCATCTTTGGGTGTATATTGCCCGATAAGCTCCTTTTCAACGCTTTATTAGGCGGATGGAGGTTTTTTGTAAAAATCTTTTAAAAATTGCCCACGTAGCCGATATAAAGAAAAGACTTTTTCAGCACCCATTTATCGGGGTAATGTTGCTGGGTTGCGGTCCACCGGAAAATATTGCAGAGAGCCGGTAAAGAGCATAATCCAGTTGAAAAAACGTGGAGCGACGCCCCCTCTATGGGGCGCATTTTTTTATCGCCTCCATTTCAGACGCTCATTCGGGCAATTCCAGTAAATCCGACAGTAAAGATCATTTTGCAGGGCTTGTGACGGCTGTCACATCATAAGGGAGGCCGTTTCATTATACTCGTGGGTAGGAGAGGAAGGATACTGAAAAGATACCATTGCTTCTAAACCGACATCACGAGGTTAGAATATGTTAAAAAATATGAGCAAATTTCTCACATATATAACGGGATTGACGCTTTTTCTGTTCATATGCCTCAATTCCTCCGCCGTATTCGCAGGCACCGCCACGCTTTCCTGGACAGCCCCCACCACCAATGCCGACGGCACCGCTCTTACCGACCTCGCGGGCTATAAGGTGTATTACGGGACGTCAACGGGCAACTACACGCAGACCATAAACGTAGGCAACGTGATGACCTACCAGGTAGCCAGCCTTACGGACGGCGGGACATATTATTTTTCCGTTACGGCCTATGACACGGCTGGTAATGAGAGCGGCTATTCCACAGAGGTCAGCAAAACCGTCGCCGGTTCCGATACCACGGCCCCTGTAATAAGCGGAGTTTACAGCAACAACATAAGCACGACAGGCGCTACCGTCGCCTGGACGACCAACGAGGCCTCGGACACGCAGGTGCAGTGGGGCACGACCTCTTCTTTAGGCAATTCCACGACGCTTAACACCCAGCTTGCGACAAGCCACAGCCAGACCATATCCGGGCTTTCCGCCTCCACGATATATTACTACAGGGTTTTAAGCAGGGACGCCTCCGGCAACCTCGCGACATCATCGAACTATACATTCACGACCTCGGCGGCGGCCGACACGACGGCTCCTGTAATCTCCAACGTGGTTGTCGCCTCGGTGACGAACGACACAGCCACCGTCACATGGACGACGAACGAGGCATCGACGTCACAGGTCAACTACGGGCTTACGACGTCATACGGCTATTCGACAACCCTCGACTCCAACCTCGTCACAACGCATTCGGTAGTCATAACAGGGCTCGCCGGCAAATCCCTGTATGATTTCAGGGTCAGGTCAAAGGACGCCTCCGGCAACGAGGCCGTATCCTCAAATTACATCTTTACGACTTCAAATGTCGCCCCGGCCATAACAGCCTCATCCGCGAGCACCACGAGCGGGACCTCGCCGGTAACGGTCAGCTTCAGCGCGACGGCAACTGATTCGGACGGTTATATCGCAAGCTATGAGTGGGATTTTGACGGCGACGGGGTGTACGACTCCAATACCGCGACGGTGGCCAGCGCTACGTATACATATACGAACGCCGGCACGTACAGCCCGAAGGTGCGGGTGACGGACAGCGGCGGGTTATCGGTGGTATCCAACATCTCCACCATCACGGTAAACGCCCCGGGCAACCTGGCGCCGGTTATCTCCTCAATAAGCGCCTCTCCGTCGTCAGGGTCTGTCTCGTCAGCGATAACCTTCTCTGCTACGGCGTCGGATCCGGACGGGTCTATAGCGCTCTATGAGTGGGACTTTGACGGGAACGGGACATTTGACGCCAGCACGACGAGCAACCCCGTATCCTATACCTATAGCACCGCAGGCTCATACACGGTCACGGTGAGGGTCACTGACAACCTGGGCGCGACAGCGACGTCCTCCATCACGGTCACGATCGCGAACAGCGCCAGCGGTTCAAGCGTATCAGGCGGCTCCGGCGGGAGCGGCGGCGGGGGCGGCGGATGCTTCATAGCCACCGCGGCCTACGGAAGCTACCTTGACTCGCACGTAATGGCGTTAAGAAGGTTCAGGGACAACTACCTGCTCACAAACGCGCCCGGAAAGGCCTTCGTAGCCCTGTACTACAGGACCTCTCCTCCGATAGCCGACTATATCGCAAGGCACGAGGCGTTGAGGACGGCGACAAGGATTATGATCACCCCGATCGTCCTTACGGTGGAATTCCCTTACCAGTCGGCGATTATACTGGTAGTATTCATGGGAGCCGCGTTCTATCTAAAGACAAGAAAGAGACTATACGGCAATGCTGTCAGGTAAGATATATAAGTGGCTTGCTCTCTTGCTCGGTTCAGGCGCCTGCATGGTCAACGTAGCTCCAGCACAGGCAACCGAGGCCATGTGCCCCGGCGGGGCAAATCAAGACCCGGCCGTTATCTGGTGCGATGATTTTGAGGACGCTACGCCTCTGCAGGACAAGTACTATGAATTTAACGACGTGAACGGAGGCTTTGAGAGGTCCAACAGCGACAGCTTTAATGGCGATTACTCTCTCAGGGCCAGGTGGAAGGCGGGGGAAGTGGACGTAGGCCACTTAATGTATAACTTCGGTAGGAACCCCATAGGCACACAGGGCAACGCCGATACGGACTTTCGAGAGATATACTGGCGCTTCTATATAAAGTTGCAGGACGGATTCTCCGGTTATCCTGACAAGCTTACCCGCGCCACCGTATTCGCGGGCGCGAACTGGCAACAGGCGATGATAGCGCATCTATGGGCCAGCACCGACCAGAGAGAATACCTCATGATCGACCCGGCGAGCGGCATAGATTCCAACAGCAGGCTTGCGACCACCAAATGGAATGACTTTGACAATCTTTCATGGCTGGGGTATAAAAAGGGAATAACCCCCTTGAGCGCGGGACAATGGTATTGCATAGAGACGCATGTGAAGCTCAACTCAACAGGCTCTTCAGACGGCGTCTTTGAGTACTGGATAAACGGGAAGCTGGAGGCGGGCAGGCAGGACCTGAATTGGGTCAAAGATTGGGCGGGGTACGGGATTAACTCTATATTCCTTGAAACCTACTGGAACAGCGGCTCACCGGCGGAGCAGTCGCGTTATCTCGACAAAGCGGATCAACTGCATTGACAACGTGGCGCCGAATCCGCCATCCGATCTGACGGTCAAGTGATGTCAATCAAAGGAGAATTTAAAATGTGGAATACATATAAGAAAACCATCAGCGTTCTCTTCATCGTATTCTTGCTCTATCCGATAGCCGCGCATTCGACCGACTACTATGTCTCCACCACCGGTAGCGATTCGAATTCAGGGACATTGACACTGCCGTGGAAGACCGTGCAGAAAGCGGCAACCACAATGGTGGCCGGGGACACGGCGTATGTCCGCGGCGGAACGTACTCTGAATACATGATCAAGTTTTCCAACTCTGGAAGCTCTGGAAGCCCCATCACGATCAAGGGGTATACAGGGGAAACGGCCGTGATTGACGGTATGGGGTCAAGTGTAGCCGATGGGCGGAGGCCAGTATTTGATATAGATGGTGTCAGTTATATAACTCTTGACGGGCTTACAATTAAAAGAGGGGCTACTGCAAATGTTTACATATCATATAATCATGCGGGCTCAACTCACGATATCACAATCAGGAACTGTGATATGCAAGATTTTGTCGCTAATGACAACAGTGGTCATGTATTACTTGGGACAGGTTCGGATAATATCATAATTGAAAATAATCATTTACACGGGGTTCAAGGGTATCATAATAATGCGAGCGGACTATTTGTTGCTTATAGTCTTACTGTAACTATTAAAAATAATGAAATACATGATACTAATATTGGTATTTATTGGAAATCCGGGTATGACAATTCAAACATCACAACGATTGAAAATAACTTGATTTATAATCAAACCAGATGGGGCGTGAACCTCAATCATAGAGGAATCATATTCAGAAATAATGTGGTAAGAGATGTTACGGGAATAGGAGTATTGGTTTTTGAAGAAAGCAATATATGTGCTAATTTAATATCTGTAGACATGCAAATTTTACATAATACTGTAGTCCGTACAGGAGGCGGTAGTATTGTTTTAGACAGGTCAACTCTTTGTGAAGGAGCCAAGAACACGGTTGTTAGGGATAATCTTATATATAATTTTACTTCGCCTTCCTTAAGAGGAGTTGCCGTTTATGCATATTATTCATCAGACAGTAGCAACACCACGTTTGATCATAATCTTATTTATTCAGACAGTTATAGTTCTCCCATACGAGTTTTAAGTAGTTACTATACAACAGCAACAGCGCCTTTAACGGGAACAGGCAATATTCAACAATCGCCAAACTTTAGAAATTATACAAACAACGATTTTACATTACAACCAAGCAGTCCAGGCCGGCATTCAGCAAGCGATTCAACGGATGTTGGTGCGAATATAAGTCTTGTCGGAATAAATGCCGCGCCAGCGTCGCCGCCTACCGTACAATGATCGCTTTTTCGGCGTTTGATGCCCCTTTTGCAACTTTCATATCGGATTAGAATTTTTCCAAGTCCGCCTCGAATTCAGCCTTTTTCAAGGCCCACTCTGTAGTCTTTTCTTTTTTGAGTTCCTTGATATCCGTGGCAAGGCTGACCTTATTGCTGATAGCCCGCTCTATCTGCCTTACCAGGTCTTCACGGTCGTTTTGAGTATACAGCGTGCCTTTATGAAAGTATTCTTTCAAGGCCCTCGTTGCCGAAACTATCAGGACCTTTTCGGCCGAGACGGCCTCATAAGCGCCGCATAAAAGGCAGTCCTCCCGCGTGGTAAGGTCTATGACTATGTCTACGGAATGGAGCAATTGGATGAAGTCGTGCTCCGGCAAAAACCCGGTTAAAATGACATTCTCAGGCATACTCTTCTTTAGTCCGTTCACATCGCCTTTGTATCTTCCGGTTATGTATATGATGATATCCTTGCTTAGCAGCCTTCCCGCCTCTATCACTTCCATGTAAGGCTCATCGCTCGCGAAGGAACAGATAAATAATACATGGACCCGTCCTATCAACGGTTTTGTTGCGTCGATCCGTCCGAATTCAGGGAGTGGGTCTGGCAGTATCGCGGTTTTACCGCCTCTTTGCTTGATATGTTCCGAGAGGGCTCGATTTGTTACGATCGTAAGGGCCGCGTGTCTGAACAAATAGTCGGCCAATCTGTTCGCCCACCATTTTTTCCCGTCAAAAGGGAAGACCCCGGCGTTATGGGCGTCAACAACGACCGGTACCCTGGCGATACGACCATAATTTACGGCCAATGCTGCAAGTACCAAGGAAGGGTTCTGCACAAAAATTGTGTCCGGCCGTTCATTGAGAAACGTAATTAGCGTCGAGTACGCTGATTGGATATACCTCAAAGGCCTGTTGGTCTTGAAATCTAACTGGAACAATTTTGCATTGAGAGCCTTACTAAGAGTATGATTCCTCCTTTGATTTTCCCATGTTATCCAAATTCTATTAGATCGTTTGTAATGTGAAAGCATGCGAAGTCAAACTGTGGAGCTTCTTTTCTTGCAGACAGAATAATAAATAAATTCAGATAAACCTGTATAGCCTTTTATCTTCTCTTTCAGCGAAGTTGATTTTCTGTCTTTTTCACGAGCCAAATAATAATCATTAACTGTTTCAGCTTGGACAAGAAATTGATGCTCACGAATAAAATTGCGAATACTCTTTGCAGTAAATGTATATGGATGACCCTTGTCAATCTTTAATTTTGATAAAACAGAATGAAGAACCCCTCCCAATTTTGTATGTACATTGACGGCTAGATACAATACCCCGTCATCGGAAAGAACCCGAAAAATTTCCTTAAGCACACTCTCCGCTTCATTAACGTGATCCAAAACATTGTCAAGAATGACAAGAGAAAAGTATTTTTTCTCGAACGGAAGTTTTTCACCAGTCCCTTGACAATAATGAATAGATGAATCCCTCTGGTGGGATAATACAGGATTTGATTTATAAAAATCTTCCAGAGGGTCGATGGTATAGCGTTCACCCCATTTCAAAAAAGTAACAATTCCTATTGGCCCACTACCAATCTCTAAAATTTTTGCAGATTGTTTATGTTCTTCATTTAGATGGCCTTGTAATCGTTTCTCCATTTCGACAGCCTTCCATGCATACCAATTTAATTGCTCTGTGCTCCCATAGGCGATTCGAGCAGCCTTTTTTTGCCAATAATCTCTTTCATGTTTCTGTGCTTTATGCCATCGATTTGTAGATACCATAATTATCTTTCCTTCCTTAAAATAACGATTGAAAACTGATCAACATACGCCGTAGCTAAAGAAACCACCGACTCCTGTCGGCGGAGGTTCACTTTTGCTTGAGATATGAGAATACAAATTTAAAAAAATCTAAAAACCGAAAATTTCTCAAATAAAACTCAACATAAGCTTGTTTTTGATATCTTTCTAAAGTTGACCTGTTTAAGCCCTCCAATTCCAGTCCTTTGCCAAAGTATTTAGTATATAGCTCCCAATCTTCATGGAACCCCTTATACCCCCCCTCACCCTTTTTTGCCATAGTGTGTATTTTAGTGCCTGGATATGGGATCATCATGCCAAAGGCGATGCTGTAAGGATTCAATTTGCATGCAAAATTTATTGTATCTCTTAAGGTTTCTTTTGTTTCCCACGGATGGCCTAAAATAAAAAAAGTATGGGTCTGCAATCCAGCCTTCTTCGCAATATTTATTGCATTATATGCCTGTTCTAATGTCACACCTTTATCAACCGAATCTAATATTTTTTGATTTCCAGATTCCACGCCAAATCCTAATCCAATGCATCCAGCCTCTTTCATTTTTTTATAAATATCAATATTCGCAACATTAACTCTTGAATTTGCAATCCACTTAACCTGTCGATTAATACCGTCTTTAATTATTAGATCCAATAATTCGTTGATCCACTTTTTATTAATTCCGAAAACCTCATCTTCTATTTGGAAAAAGGTAGCATTGAAATCACTGATGTTCCTTTTCATTTCTGCAATTACTCTTGCTGGACTCGTTGTTCTGACCTTCTGGCCCATCACCCTTTGGCAAAAGCTACATGAGAAAGGACATCCTCTTGAAGTGAATAATGTTATATCACTTCCACTTGGGAATAATTGCCAGGCGGGAAATAATAATGAATCCATATCTATAATATAATCCCTAGATGGAGTTTTAATAATATTGTTATTATTTCGGTATAAAATTCCTTTGATATTCTGTAAATTGGAATCATTGCTTTTTAGCATATCTAACAACTCACAAAAAGTTTGCTCCCCTTCGCCTATAACACCTATATCAAAATAAGTGCATTCTTTCAAAACTCTTTCCTGAATGCCAGTAACATGAGCTCCTCCCACTATAATCTTTGTATCAGGTGTTTTATTTTTCACGATAGCCGCAATTTTTTCGCATTCTTTTACATCGGGGGTTCTTATTGTAAGCCCTAATATAAACGGCTTTATTTTTAAAATTCGATTTAATACCTCATTATTATCTATTCCTTCATATTTTGCATCTATGGCAATAGTCTCATATCCTCTGTTTAGGGAATAAGCCCCGAGATATGCTAATCCAGCATGTGGATGGGATGTTTTATCAATACCATTTTTTTTATTTACCTGAACTAGTACGACTTTCATAATTGTTTTTCCTTTCACAAGGGGTAATATAGCTACCTAAGAATATTTCTTAAACATTAGCCGTGTCTTGTTAAACGTTCCTTATCAACGATCGATCGGTCAACTATCTTCTTTATTGCTACAGTCATGGCTGTCAGATAAAAAAAATGCGGATAGTACAATACCGATATGAATGAGCCTGCGGAGAAAAAGCCTGCCAAGCTGGCCAGGAGCGCCAGAGAAAGATAATAAGCATATCTTAAATTTTCGTCAGTTCTGTATTTTAATTTAATAATCGAAAAAATATCCCGTAGATTGTAATATATCAATGAGAAATAGATTATGACTCCAAAGATTCCTAATTCAGGAAGCAGGGTAAACCACAAGGAATGAGCTTCCCTTCCCCACATTGATCTTTTTATGTCAGGATTTTGATAATCCGGATACCATACTGGATAATTTTCACCACCAACGCCTAATGGTTTATCCAGAAACATATGCCATGCAGACGTCCATTGCTCAATCCTTTGTTTGGTTGTTGACTCTTCTGGATCGCTTATTGTGCGCATTTCATTCCAATATGTATGACTGCCTAAAAAATATAATGCGCCAACGAGAATACCAACGATCATAAGCGAGGCAATTTTCTTAGGACTGAATAACCATGCGACCATAAAAACAAACAACAATCCAACAAAACCGCCCCTGGAAAAGGATACTACGATGCTTCCGATAACAAGGATGGAGCCGACTAATAATAATATTTTTCTTTTTATCTGTTTTTCAAAAAGGAAGAGAAATATGCCAAAAGGAAGCATCAAATCCATCAATAGGGAAAAATCATTTTCGTCGTTAAGAAAATTGGAGCCCGCAATACCTTTGCCAAGTAGTCCTTTGACAGACAAATAAACCATTAAAATAATCCATACATTAAAAAATTTTTTAAGTCGTTCGAATGAATTAATATAAATAATAACGGAGATAAAGAAGGGCATGTATAATAAAACTGTTTTAGTCTCTCGATAAGCTCGATAGTTATTCCTTGCGAATACAATATATGTCGCAAGAAGTAGGATAAATAGAAAAGTAAAGGTTGTTTGTCGACTTTTTACTTGCGCTATATTACCCCTTATTAACCACGATAATACCAATAAAATATCCAATATCATTCCAAGGTGTAATGTTCTAAGTAGAGGTATCATATCCATGGGTCTGCCAAATTCAATAATTATAAATAACAGTGTTAAAACAAACCCAAACTTATCTCTATTGTTTGTAATATTAGTAGAAGCGTTTTCCATAACCTAATCGGTTAGTACCTTTTCTATCACTTCGCTAAATTTTTTTAAATAACATTCCTCTGACAAGGTGCTATTAACATATTGATATCCATTTTCCGCAAGCTGATTCGCGTATTCTTTGTCGTTTAGCACTTTTTTGATCTTCAAGGCAAGATCATCGACATTTTCAGACTGAAAAAGTAGTCCGTTGTAGCCATGCTTGATGTAGGTCGGTATTCCATCGACATTTGAGGCGATAATAGGCTTCTTCGAAGCCATAGCCTCTAACAATACTCGACCCATAGCTTCAGAACGCGAGGGAAGGACGAATAAGCAACATTCGGAAAGTAACTTCATTGCCTCATCATGAAAGACTGGCTCGCATAACTCAATATGTTTGTTTCCGTCTATTAGATTAATGAGAGTTGATTTATCAGGAAAATAGCCGACAATTTTCAGTATATAATCTGGGAACTCAGATGATATATTATTATAGGCTTTAATTAAAACATCAACTCCTTTTCGATACCAGGGAGTGCCTAAAAACAAAATATATTTATGTGAAGTTTCGCCAGCCTTTATTTGAGAAATTGGCACGAGGTTATGAAAACAATAGATTTTTGAAGTAGGTCTGATTTTATCCTGAAATGGCTTGATTTGATCACTGTACAAAAGTTTTATTGCATTGGCATGATTTACAACTAACGGGATACAATATAGACAATATTTGTATTTTAACAGCGAAGAAAAACTTCTGCGATTTAATTCCCAATTTACTTCAGATGCATAGTTTCCATTTATCTCAATGATAGTTTTTGTGCGCGTCAATTTGCCTATCACAATGGCCAGAGGGCCTGTTATAAAAGGATCGTAAGTTATAATTGCATCGTATTTTGCCTCAAAATAGTGCGAATAAATGCTTTTAGTTATTGCGAAGAGTGCGTAAGCAACGTCCCTTAAGAATGTTTTGTGTCTTATACGTAAAGGCAGATAAAGGCCCCGTAATTTGAAGTTTCCTATGTTAGAATTCCGTAATTCCTTAGTATTTACTACCGCCATAATATCACCTTCAAAATACTCGGACAGACGGGTATAACGGACCTTATTGGGCAATTCATCAGGACTAAAATATGGCCCAAGCTTTAAGAATAATAGTTTTTTCATTGCGTCAGATCCTTTCTACCTGGCCTTGCGCAGGCTCCATATCTCGATAAGCGACTTTTTCTCCATGCTCAGGGTCCAAATCGCGTAGATTAGGGCGCCTATTATTAATTCCTGCATAAATATCATCTTTAAATTTTCCGCGGTGAGATGGGCCGTAGCATAAGCCGCCTGAAAGACCTTGATCCCGGCGATCATCAATAAAGTCCCGGCTACAGGCTTCATGAAGGTTTTCAAATACGTGGAGAGGGGTATCTGAAGTTTTTTCAAGGTCATCCAGGTCCAGCCTATGCAGATGGCCGGAAAGAGCGTGACCCAGGGTATCGCCAGTGCGTTCAGCCCATACCTTGAAGCGCCTAATATTGATATCGGTAAAATCAGGACATTTATTAAAATATAGTAGAGGGCCCAATGAGGCCTCCCAAGAGAAGTATGAATGATTGAGTTTATCGTCGTGACGGCCTGAAACGCCTGCGTGATGCACAACAATCTGAATAAAAATATTATCGGAGCCCACTTCTCTCCTAAGAGCGCGCGTATAATATCGTCACCAAGAAAAAAGCCGCCCGCAAACAGAGGAATAACAAGGAGGCCTATATATTTTGACGTCTTCAAGTAGATATCCTGGCATTTCCCCAGTTCGCTCTGATATTTGGCGAACACCGAGAACGATACCTGCTGAATCGTAGAGACGATCTTGTCCGTAGGGATATTGGCGAGTTGCATGGCGAAAGAGTAATAGCCGAGCGCCTGGGCGTTGAAGACCTTGCCCACTATGAATTTATCGGACTTCTGGAAGACGTAGAAGAGCGACCTTGAGCCCGCGACGTGAACCCCGAATCTAAGCAGTCTTCTTACCTCGGAAAAACGGAAGTGAAGGTCAGGCCGCCACTTCGCCTTAAGAAAAGTCTGCAACGTAGTCATCGACCTTAATATTATTGTACCATATATCAATGTCCATACGCCAAAGCCTTTTGACGCCATCCAGAGCATGGCAAGGCTCGAAGCGACAACCGCCGTCAGGTTGATGATACCCAACTCCTTGAAGCTGGCGTTCCTGGTCAGTATGTTGTTAGGCACGATCATGAGAGAGCCTATAATAAACAGCACCGAGATCAGCTGTGTTATGGGTATGATCCCCGGCTCGTTGAATATCCATGCCGTCGGATACGCAAGGCCGAAACAGGCCAACGCGAACACGATGCCGACGCCGATATTGAACCAGAACGTGCTTGAGAGCTCTTCCTGGGTGATATCCTTTTTCTGTATGATCGCCGCGCCAATGCCCATCTCGCTGAACATCTCGATATAGCCCGTGAGGATGCTCGCCATCGCCATCAATCCGTAATCCTCTGGCCGGAGCATCCTTGCCACGGAGATCGTTACGACCCATGAGAACCCCTGCGTGATGAATTTGAAACCGGCAAGCCAGAGGCCGGATCTGGCCGCCTTCCTCGCGAACGATGTCTCTTGAGTCATTAGAAATTTCTTGCTTTCTTTTTTATAAAGTTTAAAAACGATAATGGTAATTGTTTAAGTATTTCTCTGCCCGATTTGTTTTTTGATTCTAATTCGGCGATTTTTGATAAATAAATATCAGGATGAACTATGGATAGATTGGGTTCTGATTCATATTCTTCCTTAAGTAACGTATTGTTTTCCAAATAATCACGTCTTACAAATAACAATATGTTCTGTGCATAGTGCGGCAAAACATTACTATTCCGCCAAACTCTTTTTCTTATAAAATCAAGCACCAAATACTCCTTTTTTTTGAAAATCGCATCCCAGAAATCAGGCCATTGCTCGTTTATGTGGCATATGCCTCCCTGAAAAGGTATTGCCGCTGAAAAAAGCACAGCCGGGGCAAGTTCTGTTAAACCTGATACGAAAGCATCTGCCAAATCCATCGGTATATGTTCCGCCACCTCCAGGGATACCGCCAGATCAAATCTTCTTTCAACCCGTATCGGTTGAGTCAGATTCTGCTTCAGAAAACATTTGGAAGGAATCTTTAGTTCATTTTCATCCACCCAACTGCCGTCAACCCCTAAGATATCATCAACCCCATGCTCTTTGAAGATAGACAGCCAGGCTCCTATCCCACAACCGATATCGATTACGCTCTTCGCTTTTATCTTTTCAAGGACAATAGGTATAATAGCTCTTGCCGATGGACTTGTTGATTGATATCGTTTGGCATAAAAATCTCTTCCGTAAACACTCACCTCGTTTGAACCTCCATATATGATAGCGTCGGCGCTATCGCTTTTATTCATTGGCACCGATATCCCCTATCGCACCGTTCACGATCTATTCGACCGCGCCGCCTTCCTCGCGAACGATGCTTCCTGAGCCATTTTCTTTTTCCCGGTTATTTTTTACAGGGGGAATTTTCGGGTTTTTTGCAGGGATTTTTACGCCCGGTGAATGGGAGGGTTTTGAAATGAAACTTTTCAAAAACTCTTCTTCAGCAGAGAACTTTCAAATCCTCTATATTTCAGAAGCCTCACCGGGACGCCGCCTACGACCGCGTATGCGCTTACGTCCCTGTTCACGACCGCTCCGGCGGCGACAACCGCCCCGTTGCCGATTGTCACCCCGTCCAGGATCGTGCAATTCGCGCCTATCCACACGTCATTGCCGATCTTGATGCCCTTTGCCTCCATCCCCTGCTTCCGGATGGGCACGTCCATGTCGGCGTATATATGGTTTGCCGACACTATGACCGTGGATGTCGCTATCCTCACGTCATCGCCGATAGTTATGCCGCCCTCGCCCAGGAGGACGCAGTATGGGTGTATGGTGCAATTCGAGCCGATTTCTATGAAACCCTTTTGAGGCGATAGGTGGGCATAACTTCCTATATAGCTTCTCTCGCCGATAGACAGTGTGCACGGCCTGTCGCTGTATACAGGATAATTGATTACCGAAAAATCTTCAACTGTAATATTGTTCGCAAACGATAATCTCTTGACATTGTAGAGATTCGCCCTGCCCGATATATTCGACATGGTATCATGGGCCAGTTTCAATCTTCTCAATCGGGAGGCTTTACTGGGGCTTTTTATCGTGTTGTAAACAAGGTGATATGATTTACGCAACAGGCTGATTCGCTTAACAAAAGACCTGAAGCCTTTTATCATGTGTCAGCCCCTTAGGCTTAGAAGTTAAAGATTTCTTCGTAGACCCGTGACGTCTCCCTGACCATCCTCTCTATGCTGAAGAGCTCCGCCAATCGCTTTTTGCCTTTTTCGCCCATTTCACCCGCCGCGCCGGGATTGGATATGAAGTATATGATCGCATCCGCCATCTTACCGGGGTCGTTCATGGGGACCAGTATCCCGGTCTCGTTGTCAACGATCTGTTCGACCGTGCCGCCTGAATTCGTGGCTATTATCGGCTTGCCGGCGGCCATCCCCTCCAGTATGACCCTGCCGAACGGCTCCGGTTCGATGGACGCGTGCAACATGATATCGAGAAGAGCAAGAAGGTTGGGGATATCCTTTCTGAAGCCCGTAAATATGACGTTATCCCGCAAGCCGTTTTCAGCGATGTATTCGTCGAGCTCCTTTTTGTATTCTCCCGCGCCACAGGCTACTTGACCGATAATGAGGCACTTTATATCAGGAAAGACCGCTCTGACCTTTTTTATGGCCCTCAGGACTACCGCCTGCCCCTTCCACCTGTCGATATTGCCGGTAATCCCGATAACAGGCATATCCTTTCTCAACTTGAATTCGCTCCTGAGCCTGTCGATATCCGCGGGGTTTATCCTGCCGGATATCATTTCCGTATCGAGGCCGTTATAGACCCTCCTTAAGAGCCTGACCTTCAGGTTTTGCCTTGTGACGTTGTCCTTATAACTGTCGCTTACGCATATAATGGCGTCAAGGAGGCGGACAAAGACCTTTGTCCTGAAGCTACACGGGTACCTGGTGCCGCGGTCGTGCGCGACCACTTTAATTTTATTCAAGTAGCAGGCCAGCATCCATTCATGCAACGCCGCATATCCGTTGTTTATGTGGACAAGGTCCGGTTTGATCTCTTTGATTATCTTCCGCAACATCGGTTGCTTTAAAATTACGTCTGTAAACAGCCTGATCGGGCCTTGGATAACAGATGCGAATCTTTTTGAGACATTGCTTGAAGAAGGCCCGAAATTATTTACATAGACGTAGGGGGTGACCTTTTTGAACTCAGGTATCAGGACGTTGTCCTGGCAGAACAGCACATGCGGCTCGTATCTGGTTTTGTCGAGCCCCTGAAGAAGGTAAAGAAGGCTGTAATATGACCCTCCTATCGTGCCGTCGGTATTGGCCTCTATGTAAAGTATTCTTTTCATCTGTCGGTACGGTATCGCTATGCCGGCGAGTCACTGTCTTCCGGCCGTATTATATCTCTGCTCCACCATGACGTCAGCATGACGGGGGCATAGGCCTCTGTAGGCAGAGAGGTAGGCGGCCGCCATCGTGGAATCAGTGAAACGCTTGACAATCGTCTTCGATGCGTTTTCACGAATGCGCGTCCTCAACCCTGAATCCTCCATAAGGCCCATGCATGCGTCGATGAAATCTGCCGGCTTGCGTCCGTCCACGAGGACGCCGTCCACCCCGTTTGAAATAATCTCCGGGATGCCCCCGACCCTCGGGGCCACTACCGGGACGCCGCAGGCCATGGCCTCGAGTATGCTCAGCGGTATACCCTCATGTATAGAGGTGTTCAGATAGAGGTCGAGCGACCTGTAATACGGCAGGGGGTCCGGCCTCGGCGGCAAAAAATCGCAATACTCCGCTATGCCGAGCCCTTTTGCCTTCCTGAGTAGCTTTTCCTTCAGGGGGCCGTCGCCGAGTATGCTGAAACGGCAGTTGGCCGTATGTTTTTTAATCTCCGCCGCCGCTTCAAGGAAGAGGTTGAAGTCCTTTACAGGCACCATCCTGCCGACCGTGCCGATTCTAAAAAAGTTGTCGGCTGATTGCACGGCGGATGGAATATTCAACTGCATAGGGATGCCATTGTAAATAACGTCAACAATACTATCACGAAAGCCATTCCTGTGTACAAGTATTTGTTTCATTTCATTTGAAACCGCGATGACGCGGCTGAAAAAGTTCTTGAGCATGAAAAAATGGAGTCTTGTTCTGACGCTTGCGCTATTTTTTCCGTTTTTATTGTTGAGCGGCGGCTCCGGCAGGCCGTGGACCGTGGTGACCAGGTGTTTTACGCCTTTGTATTTGGCAATGGAGAGGGCCAGAAGATTCTCCTTAAAGCGATGGGAGTGGATTATATCGATCTTTTTCCCTTTAAGCAGGCGCAGGGCCTTGAGGACTATCACAGGGAATCCGTTCTCGGACTCCGGGATGACATGCGTCTCAACGCCTGATTCCCTGAGCTTGCCGGTCAGCACCCCTTCGTTCATCGAGAGCGCCATGATATCCAATCCCGGGGCCTCTTTAAGCCTTCCGCAGAGGTTGTATACCATGACCTCCGCTCCAGCCCAGAGGTCTCCGGAGAATATATGGAGGACGGTCAACCGGTCCTTCGGAATGGCATCCATTACGTTTGAGCCTTTGAGGCCTCTTCAAAAGAAATATCTATCGGTCTTGCCGACCCCGGCGCGAGTAATTTCAGGCCCTTGAGCCCTGGCGCGTAATAGAGCTTTTCAAGTTCTTTTATAGATTCGTCTGAAATGACGGTAGAGCCGCTCCGCCCCACGACCCCCGCCATGCCTCCCTCGACAGGGACGATAAGGGGGTTGTTTTCATAGAAAGCCGATATTTTCTCCGGCTCTCCGGCGTTAAAATAGTAGACACTGGTCTCCGACTCTTTGTCCGGGCTGACAGAGGCGCCCCATTCCTGTTTGTGCCTGTACCTGCCGTCATTGAGGAATGGACGGCTCTTCATGAAGTCCACCTCCCTGAGCCCCCGGTCATGCGCGTATCGGATGATAAAGAAGTAGAGCGAGGACTGCGCCCCTTTGAATATATATTCCTTGTCGCCATCTATGACCCCCAGCCTGCGGAAGGTAAGGATTCTATCGCCAACCAGGCATAGCCCGCCGGATACGGGTTTGCCGTTTTCCATGACGAACAGCAGGAAGCCTTTTTCAAAATAGCTCCTTACGTCATCATAGGACTCCACGTATGCCTGCTCTCCGAACTGTCCTATCGCGTGCGGGACGTACATGGAATGATAAAAGAGATCAAAATCCTTTGTATCATTCGATACCCTGTATGTGAAGCCGTATTTCATGATCTTGCGTTCGGTCTTATGCGGGTTGGCGTGGAACCTTGCCCTTATCTCCTCCCAGGTGATGGAGACGTCCAGGGTCTGATTCACCCATTCCTGGCCTCTGAAGCCGTAGAGGCCCTGGAACTCCGCATCATACCTTGCCGGGAGCACGGCGATGCAGAGATCGATGTCGTCCTCCCTCTTTTCAATAATCCTTTTAAGGGCGGGTATCCAGACCCTCCGCTTCTTTAGTATCCGGGGGTTCTCCATATAGGTCCTCGCTATCAGGTAGCCCGCAAGATTGGCGTTCTCCACTATCAGACACCTGAACGGCATATCGGCGCCCTTGAGCGCGCCGTCATAGAGTGTGGCGTGGCTGGCATGCTTCTTTAGCTCTCTGGATACCTTCTGTTTTAAAGACCCTATCATGTCCATCTTCTGATTCTCCGCGACGTCCCCGTGTAAACTCGCCTGAGGCTGGAGGGCAGGAACGACAGGTATAAAGATTTACGGTTCCCTTTGCCGTGAGGGTCGAAGGACAGACCCTTCTTAAAACATTCCCGGCCCTTTCCAGCGTCGCCGTATTCCATCCAGAATCCGCCTATGCATTGGTAAAGCTCCGCGATGCGCGCGTTGAGCCAGCCCCTGTTGCGCGAGTAATACTCCGCGTCCCCGCATCCCCAGTCGAGCACGGCCTGGAGGAATACCTCATGGATACGGATGACCTTCAGAAGGTTGTCTTTTGTCTTTGGCTGGCCGGGCACGGAGACCTGCCCCGCGTGGTAACGGTAGACATACGTCGGGATATCGAGAAAGGCCGCCTTGAACCGTTTGCAGACCCTGACAATGAACTCATAATCCTCCGCAAGGCGATACGCCTCGTTCTGATATCCCACCTTCTCAAGGATCTCCCTGGGGAATAATATGGTGAAGGAGGGTACAAGGGGGTCCATCAGGACGTGCCTGAATATGTCCCCGATATAGCACTCAACAACCCCGCCGCTGAATGGCAGTCTCTTCTTGACCTGATAGATATCGTCATACGACCATCCTTTCCTGTCATACAGGCGGTGGTATGACCTCAGGTGGCGTTCCTGCCAGACCCCGGCCTCCGTCGCGGCGCTGAGGTCGGTGAAGACCATGCCGACCTCAGGCTCTGACTCCATCAAAGATACCTGCATATCGAGCTTTTCCGGCAGGTACGCGTCGTCGGAGTCCAGAAACGCGATGTATTTGCCGCCGCCGGCCTTCATCCCGACGTTGCGGGCGTGAGCGGGCCCCATGTTTGCGGTCCGGATGTATTTTATCCTGTCGCCGAAGGGGATAACGACTTTTCCCGTATCATCCGTTGAACCGTCATCCACCACTATTATCTCTACGTTCTTATAGGTCTGGGCAAGGACGCTCCGGATAGCGGCTGGCAGAAAATCGGCGCGGTTATAGGTCGGTATGATAACGCTTACGCAGGGGGCCTTTGACATGCCTACTTCCTCTTATCAAGATAGGACTTTAACTGCCTGGCGGCGTCAAACCTCTTGAGAAAGTCCTTCCACCCGTGTTTGACGCTGTAATCGCTCCAGCCCCTGAGAGAGCCGGGGTAGACCCTTATCGATCCGTATTCGTATGAATTTTGCGTCCACTCCATCTTCCACGGCTCGCAGGCACCGAGGAAATTAAAGACCTTTACGTCATCGGAGCCGTAAAGGAATTTAAATATGTCCTCATACAGCAGGTTGCCGGGCGAGATATTGCCGAAGGCCTCGTCGTAGCCCGCCTTTATGCCGAAGACCGTCTGCCCGTGGATAAGACAGTAGACCGACGCTATCGGGGTATCGTTTAACCTCATTACGAACAGTATGAGACGGTTATGGCGCATGGCCCAATGCGCGAGGAGCCTGTAAAAATTCTCTACCTCGGGATGGCATTTTATCGCCGTCCCGTCCCGCCTTTTCCAGCTCTTGAACTCCACCGCGAAGATTGAATCGAGCGCCGCATCGAGCCGCTCGCATTGCCGTATGACCTCGAAGTCGAGCTTGCCCATGGCTTCCGCCCTCTTGCGGCATTTTCGCATGGTATTTTTAAGTCTTAATTTATCACGAAATGTCCGCCAGTCCCCTGTGAGGCTCATCCACGGAGCCCAGGGGCCGCCGCTCGTGTGAAAAGGCAGACCGTTACGCCGCAGTTCCTCGATAAACGCGCTGATATTACCGCCTTTAGAAGGGGTGTATTCAAAGTGCATCTCAGCGTCAGGGTGGATCATGCGCAAGAGATTTACAAAGTGCGGTATCGCCTGATGGCTGTACCCGGCATCGACAAGGAAATCATAATGACAGGTATGGTCGTTCGTGAGGGAGGATATCTCCTCCCTTTTGCGCGCGTCATTGGCGACGGCATTGAGACAGCATGGGAATACGGCCCTTAATGTTCCGTCCTCGTAGAGGGCGGCGACAAAAAGGCTCCGCGCCGCGTTAAACGCCTTCCACCATTGCTCGAACCAGCCGTAACAGAGGAATATGCCGATGTCCCCGCTCCTGTCGGCAAGGGCGTCCCACACCTCGATGACGTCTGGAGGGAAGCTCCACTCGCGGTATATGACGCCCTCCCATCCGCCGGAAAGGCGTATATGTTCAGGTACTGTTTTGGCTGTTTGTATCCGCGTCATGAGATGTTTTTCGGCTTGATTCATGCGGGCCTCAATTCCGCACAGGCTTGATGAGTCGGTAGGCAAGGCGCGCGCCTTTTTTCGCGGCAACGCAATATTTGACCGGCCTGCTCAAGGCCATGTATATGTCGGACACCCTCCGGAGGCCGTTGGTGTAGCGTTCCTTGTAGTCGTCCGTCCCGCCCTTGGGCAGGAAGTCGTACTCCTTCAGCCCTCTCTGTATCGCATCCTCTATGCAGTGGCTGTGCAGGACAAAGCCGTATGACACGGCGCTCTTTTCCACGTCTATGCCTGACTGATAGAAGTATATTTTATCGTTATAGACTATATTATATATCGCGCCCCTGATTATCCCGTTGTCGGAGAGCAGGATCAGGTCGAGGTGCCCGTTTTTGAGCATGATGGGCAGGACCCTCTCATGGAACTCGACGAATTTTTGATTGGAAAAGGCGCCCTCCATCCCCTTCGAGGTCCACCTGGACTGATGGAGCTTTATAAGCTCCCCGAGGAATAGGCCGAGGTCTTCGGCGCGTCGCGCCTTACTGAAGACCGCCTGATGGGACCTTTGGAGCTTGCGCCGTTCGTTCCTTATCTTGTAACGCATCGAGGCCGAGAGGCTCCCGAGATAATCGTCCCAACTCGACGGGAGTTTTATATAGGGGCTTATGAACTCGTTCGCCACTTCCGTAAGGAACCCCATGGCGTCGCCCTTCTCCATGATAAGCCCGTAGGCATTCGATGAAGCGGCGACCTTTGAGAGGAATATCTCATCGCAGAGATTATTGACGGCGATATACTCAAAAACGGCGTCTATAACCGCTCCTTCCGCGCCTTCCTTGCAGATTATGTCCATATAATCTGAGCCGACATCGCCCTCGGGGCCGTCCTGGGTGCCGAGGAACATCAGGAGCCTTGCCGGAAGGATACCCCCGGCAAGACTCTTCTTCGCATAAAAAGGGGCGATAGCGACGGCCTCATCTCCTTCCTCGACGACCAGTATGGCGAGCCGGTCTCCGGGGGTATTGAAGACATGCCACCAGTTCCACAGCCATTCCCATCGCAAAAAATAGTTGTTCGCCTGCGATACGGACAACAACCTGTTCCACATCCCTTCAAGAAGGGCGAATCCTTCAGTGGAACTTATCAAACGCACGTTATACATAAGGTGAGGGGATTTGCATGAAACGCCCCGTGTGTACCTCTCTCCGGTTCAGGAACGTTTAAAAGGGTTGAAGGTACGTAAAGGGCTTCCGTCATTGCGCAGGACATCCACGGATTCGGACAATTTTATGGAGCCGATGCCGTTGTCCCTCGCGAACTCCAGATACTCCCTGATGGTGCGGAGAAAACGTTTCACGTCATCCGTTGTCCGGACAAACGGCGTAAGCCCCGGAGTGAGGGTGGGGGAATGAAAGAACATGTTGACGACCTTATGCCCTCTTTTAACCATCTTTTTTGTCAGGGCTATCATATCCTTGCTACCGAATATTTCAGGGCAGAGCATGACCTTATTGACGATATTGAGCCTGTAAAGTATCCCCGTAAGCCTCAAACCGCTGAAGGACTTCGCGGCAACAAGTTTTTTTATACGGCGGTTAAGCCCGGTATGTTCCTGGAGGTAATCGATGGTGGCCGGGACCTCTATCAGGCCGTATGGGGAGGAGGCCCTTTTCTCAAATCCGTCACAGTAGGCAAAAGGCTCGGCGGAGATATCCGAGAAGTCTGTCCCGTGGTACTTCGTCCAATCCGTATACGGAGTTATCGAGGTGTCGATCGTGTAGCCGAGCCTGTAGAGGTTTCTGGCGACGTCATGGTTGTAGTCCCACCTGCCGCTCCTGAACGAGACGGGCGCTATGCCGAGGTTTTTTATGATAGTCTCATGCAAAGTTCTGAGCTTCTTGAATTGCAGGCCGGCCGGGAGGTTGCAGAGCATGCTGTTTTTCTCGTCCTCCGCCTCCTCAAAGGGAGGCGTGGACCATGCATGGCAGTGCGCCCCTATTTCGCACCTGCCGGACTGCTCAATCGCCCTCAGTATGGAGACGGCCTTTTCGTCCGCGGCCACGGGATACGTGATCAGATAAGTGGGCCTGACATTAAACTCGTCAAAGAGCTCCTGTACGGAGGATAGCCTGCCTATGTTCTCTACCGTGTGCCTGGCATGCTGAAAACAACCCCAGTTGTCTTCTTCCGTATCGATGGTTATTATCAGCTTCAAGGTTGTCGGCTCGCGGTATGAAAGCGGAAGTAAACCGTTACGTCTCTCTAAGGTACAGGCCCTGGTACTTCTTCGTCATAATCTCAGCGCTGAACCGCTCCTTGAAGATTTTCAAGCTCCTTGCGCTGTAAAGGCCTCCAAGCTCCCTGTCCCTTAAAAGCCTTATTATCTCCCTTGACAGCGGCGCCGGGTCCCCTGGCGCGACCAGTAGCCCGTTTTTTTCGTGTTCTATCGCCATGGAGATACCCCCGACATTGGTGGCTATGACGGGGCACCCGGAGGCCATTGCCTCGAGTATCACCATTGGGAGCCCCTCCCACAGCGACGGCAGGACGTATACATCGAAGAGCTTGAGCAATTCCGGCATATCGAGCCTCGGCCCCGCGAATATGACGCTTCCGTCAACGCCCGCCCCTCTGGCCTCGTTCTTCAGGGTCTGCGCATATGCGCCCTCTCCGGCGATAACAAGGGTTATACCGGGGAATTCCCTGATTATCGCCGGCATAGCCCTTATCAGATATTGCAGTCCTTTCTGCTCCACAAGCCTTGCGCCTACGCCTATGACCTGCCCCTCATTTGTTATGCCGAGTTCCCTTCTCTTTTTTGCCTTATCCACATGGATATCGTACTTCGACATGTCTATGCCGTTTATTATCGTGACGACCTTGGCGGGGGATATCTTTTCATACTTTATGAGGGCCTGCGAGGTATAGTCGGACACCCCTACGACCCTGTACGCGAAGTGCGACATCAGCCTTTCCGCAAGCATATACCTCCTCTTGTCCGGGAACGGCCTGCCGTGGTCCGTGTGGACGATCGTCTTGACCCCTGACATGAGCGCGCCTATCGTCCCGTCGATAAACGGCTGGGTATTATGGGTATGGATGATCTCCGTCCTCTCCCGCCTGAGAACCCAGGCTACCTTCAAGAAAGAGAGATAATCAACGCCGCCCTTTTTCTGCGGCAGATGGATCACCTTTATCCCGAGCCTCCTGACGTCGCCGGCGAAGTCGCCCAATTCCCTGAGGCAGAGCACCGAGACGTCGAAGCGGTCCCTGTCGATAGTCTTGCATATGCTTACAACGACCTGTTGGAGCCCGCCTATGGCGAGGTCGTGTGTTATTTGCATCAGGCGCAATTTCTTCATGGGAGGCACGGAGGGCTAAATATTCCTTTCGCCCTCGAAAAAATGCCATTTTTCGGCAACCGCATCCATGTCCCCGTAGCAGTAGACGCTTGCGTGACTATTCGCGTCGAGGAAGAGAAAAGCCTTGAGCCTCTTCACCCACGGGCTCTTTTCCGACAGCATTATGGAGATGTACTTGCACCGCTCCCTGCCAGCCTTGATTATCAGCTGTTTCAAAAGCTTGTCCGCATGACGTTCCTCGCGGGCGACGATGTCGTGGATCTCCATCTTATCGTTATTGACGGCGAAACAGATATAGCCGAGGAGGCCGCCGTCCCCGTCCTCCACGCAGGCAAGGATGCGGAAATTCTTTACCGGGTTATTGAAGTACTTCCATTGAAGGTACGACGAGCCCTGCTCGCCCGTTACGCCCATGTGGTCCGCTTTGAAGTCCCGCCAGAACCTGTCGAACCGGCCGTCCGCCTCCTCCACCTCCTCGAATACCCCGTCCGAGGCGACGTAGGTCTCTCTGGAGCGTATCTTCATCGCCAACTCGGCCACAGGCGCCGTCAACCGCGCCACCGCCGGGTTGACGTATTTTTTCAGGTAAGGGAGCGCCTTGACCGGCTTTACCAGTGTGCGCAGGCGCAGTACCTCGACAAAGCCCATCCTCTCGATTATCTTTATTGACGCCTGATTGGGCACGGTATAGATGAAACTGAACCCGAGGTCTGAAAAATCCTTCGTGACCGCCCTTTGCAGGTCGAGGGCCGGGCCGAAGACGCGGTATCGGCTCCCTATCATGTAGTCCCCCATGATCCCGGCCCGCATCGGACGGCCGTTTACAAGAATATCCTTGGGCATAAGGGATATGGCGCCGGCGAGCGTGGAGGTCTTTTCATCTATCGCAAAGAACCATATCGCCGGGCCCGCGGGGTTTGTCCGCATCCAGTCAAAGCGCTCCGGAGGGGTGCCGGGCAGATACTCCTGCCAGAACCGCACTATCCGCGCTTTATACTCCAAAGGGTCGGCTTTAATTATTCTGAATTTCGGCATGTCAGACTATGAAGCCTATCGAATCTCCGATAGACTGTATTATCTCTTTTCGTTTGGCGTCATCGAGGCGCTCTATGTAGTACTCCTCGCCGAATATCTTCTTGTCCCTGCTCATAGATTTGATCTTTCTGATGTATTCGTCCACGGAGGAGATGACCCTGGCCGGGTTCCCGGCGGCGATCATGCCCGCCGGCACGTCCTTTGTAACGACCGACCCCGAGCCCACGATGGAGCCCGGCCCTATCCTGACGTTGGGGAGCACTATGGCCGAGTCCCCGATAAAGCAGTCCTCCATTATGTCTATCCTGCCGATCTTCGTGTAGCCGAGTATCTTCTTGGTGCTCGCGTCGTGCGCTATAAGCCTCACGTTCGGGCAGATGGTGCAGTTATCGCCTATGGAGATAAGGAAGCAATGTGAAGGGTCGAAGAAGAAGTTGCTTATTATCTCGACGTTATTGCCGAGCTTCAGGCCCCTGGCGAGCAGGTTGTCGATGTACTTCCCGCGCCGCTTCTCCTCCATGGCGTGGTATATGCCTTTGACAAATGAGTATATCCCCATCTACAAATAGCCCCAATCCGTCCCGGTCAGGCGAGTAAGCCTTATCAGGAGTTGTTCCGCCACGAGCCTCTTCCCTTCCTCGTTAAGATGGCCGCCGTCGCGCGAATACCTTTGGGCGAGGCAGTAGTAACGTTCGCCGTTTTTCGTGAAGAAGGCGCGCGTCCCGTCAGGCAGGGTCGATTCCACAAGGGCTATATCGAACACAGGCTCCTTGCCGCCGTATTCCTTCAGTATCAGCCTGTTGAGTTCATTGCGCCTCATGTTGTCGAGGTCAGGGCCGACCGGGAGGCCAAAGAGGCGCTTGACGCCGTTGGACAGGCCGCCGGGATACGACATCAGGGGCACTGTGAAATGGACAAATACCGTCTTCGGGTATTCGGCCTTAAGCTCTGTGAGTGTCTTCCTGTACAGCGCGAATGTCTTTTCCACGTCCGTCCGGCTCCTTATGTCCCAGAAGCAGAGCTTTACGAAGGCAATGCCCGCCTTGCCGCCGACGCCGCTTTCCATGATCTTCCGGAACGCCTCGATCTTTGAGCCGGGGTCGCCGTTGGTCCCGACGTATGAATGCGCGAACACGGGACCGTTGAAGGCCGCTGTATCCGTGGTTTTCATGATCTTGAGCCTGATGCCGCCGTTGGCCTTCATTATATCCTCAATGCCTGAGAGGACGTTATCCCCGACGGACTGATGGCCGAAGTATATCCTCTCCCCGTTGAGCTTCGCCCACGCGGAGGGGGCCACGTCATTGATTGAGGGGAGCACCGTCGTTTCAGCCTGCATATTCTCCCTGACGCATCCGGACATGACCGCAACCGCGGAGATAGCAACGAGATAGAGTGGCAGGTTCTTCATGTGTGGCCTCCGTATGGTTGAGCGGCATGGATTTTTTAGTCCGCGTCGGGCTCACAGCCGGAGTTTATGCCTGAGCCCCGAAAGGTGAAAGGCGAAGAGCGGGATGGACGAGCTGACGTCGTTATGCACACCTATCCTCTTCATCCTGAAGGGGTCTTCGGGGAGCGCGTCCTCGAAACCGAAGCTGGTGGTGAACGCGGCCAGGTAGCCGCACTCTTTCACCATCTTCACTATCCCGTCATCGAGGTTCCCGTTCGGGTAACAGAAGGCGGGGACGCGGTTTATCTTTCCGCCCGAAAGATCGCGCAGAGACCCTTCGAGCTCCTCCCGCGCCTCGCCCGGCGCAAGGGTTGTAAGCAGTCTGTGTGTGCGGGTGTGGGAGCCGAAGGAAATACCGGACTTTGACATCTCCTCGACCTCGTGCCAGTTGAGAAAGACCCTATCATCCGGCGCTCTCAGGCCGAGCGGCTCGTATATCCTTTTCAACGAATCCTCGATGGATGTTTCGCCGAAGGCCTTCAGCCTTTCGACTACGGCGTCAGTGACGGCATGGCCCTCGGCCCCTTCCGTATCCTCGATAGCGCCGAGAACGGATGAGATGATATCGCCGGAGGCTTTTCCTGAGGCCAAAAGTTCCCGGCAGATACGCGCCGCGTCGTTTCTCCCGTGCATAAAGAGGTAGCGCGCCTTCTCGTGCCAGAACCACTTTCCGGTTCCGATGAACCCTGTCGTAAGAAAGATTGTGGCCTGGATCCCCCGCCTTTTCATGACAGGGTACGCGTGGAGGAAATTGTCCCTCCAGCCGTCGTCAAAGGTCACGATGCAGTATCTCTTGCCGGGGTCAAGGCCGCCCTTATCAAGCGACAGGATAAGGTCCGCTACGGATATCACCTCGTAATTGGCGCTTACGTAGCCCATCTGCCGTTCGAAGGAGGATTCGGTGACGTACATGCCGGGTTGCATGTGCGGTATGGCCTCGTCATCGTCCCTCAAGACCCTGTGGTACATCAGTATGACGACCTTGCCCCTGTGAAGGGCCCTGTGCGCCCCTGATATGCCGCACATCCAGCCGCCGAGGGCGCGCAGGTTTGAATTGAGGCTTTTTTTTACCGCTGGCGCTCTCAACGTGTAGAAGGCTCCCACTTCACGAAGGTCTCGCCTCTCAGGTACTTATACCAGGCTATGAGGATGGACAAGTTTACCAGCACGAAAAAAAACGGGATCTTGAGGACCTTTTTTTCGGAGCGCGTCCAGAACCCCAGGACGGCGAATACATAGAACGCGGCCTGCGTCATCAGCAGGTAGATATAGTAACGCGATGCGCCGGCGAGCAAGACACTGCTTATCAGGGCCGACAGGAGCGCGAACGGGACGAACCACCTGCAGAGCTTGTGCGTGAACAGCTGTAGCGAGAAAAGGCCGTACCTGAAGGGGTTGAGCAGAGGCAGGCTCTTCATGAAGACCCGTATGCCCCTCGCCACGGTCCTTACCTTGCGGGAGAATTCCCTTTTTTCATCGCTCAGGTCCTGATAGTACCCGATGGAGTCCGGGTCGCTTACGCCCCTGTAGCCCCTTTTGACGGAATTGATAAGCGTGTTGAAATCGCTCTGCAGGTCGGCTATCCACGGGTGGCATAGCTCCTTGCGGGCGGCGAAGAAAGACCCGCTCAGGCCCACGAGCGTGCCGGTCCCGGTCTCGAGGTCCCGCAGGAACATCTCGTATTTGACGTAGGCGCCTTCGCCGCTTACCCTGCCGTCCCTGCCGATGAACCTGTCGACGCTGCTGACGCACCCGACGGACGGGTCGTTGAAGTTCCGCGCGATCTTCCTCACCCCGTCGCGCTCCAGCCCTGTAGCCGCGTCGGAGAATACGAGTATCTCGCCCGAGGCCGCGTCCACCGCCAACTTCTGCGCGTTCTCCTTGCCCCTGCGCTCGGGCGCCCTGACAAGCCTGACGCCGCTTGATTGATATGACCGGACTATCCCGTCGGTGCCGTCAGTGGAGGCGTCCGAGGCGACGATAACCTCAAGCAGGTCTTTGGGGTAGTCCTGCTCAAGGGTGTTTTTTATCTTCTCGCCGATGCGCTTCTCCTCATTGTGCGCCGCTATTATGAAAGATATCCGAGGGGTGAAGTCCGCCTTCCTTACCGCCTTTTTCCTTACGAGAGAGAGCGCGGTAAGCAGAAGCGGGTAGCCGAAGTAGGCGTAAAAGACAAATATGATGGATGACCAGAGGATTATCTTTAACATCACGTCGTCCCGATGGACATTAATAGCGGGGTTGGCCCGCCGGCTTGGCCGGCGTGTTTAATCGGACGGCGTCCTGTCCGTGAGCGGGGCATGACGCCGTTTTGAGGAAGAGTTCGCGGATCGCGGCCCTGTCGCCGTCTTTCAGGAGATGGTGCGTTGGTATGGTCACGAGCCTCTCCGCCACCGTCTTCGCGCCGGGGTACTCTTCTCCGGAGAACCGCTCTTTTATCTCCTCTATTTCATTTACCGGCGACGGATACATCCTGCTTACCCCTAGCCCCTTGCCTTTGGCGATGGAGCAGACCCGCTCCCTTGCCTCGGCGCTCTCTAAAACGACCGGGAGACGCAGTAGCGGCGTCCGTCCGTATGCGTCGCGCAACCCAAGCCCCCTGCGAAAATACTCCGCGTTCTCCGCCCGGACCCTGTTTGACCACTCAAGCTCCGTCCTCCAGTTCCTGAGTAGTCCAGCCTTCATACCCGAGAGCCTCTCAACGGGGAAGTCCCTGTAGAACCTGGTCTCCCCGAGCTTGAGAAATGGCAGGCCGGACGGGAGCCAGTAAAACGACGGGTTGATGAATACGTCCATGGCGACGACCATGAGGAACTCCTTGAGCGTTTCCGCGGCGCCGGGCGAGGGCAGGGTGGAGTACACGCCGTTGACGGCCTTGCCGACCCTGTCGGAATCGGTGACGATGACGCCGCCCGATCCGCAGGTGATGTTCTTTCCCCTGGCGAGGCTGAAAAAACCCGCGTCTCCGGCCGTGCCCACAAGCCGCCCTTTATACCTGACACCCATCGCCTGCGCGGCGTCCTCCACGACAAAGGCCCCGTGAGGCCCGCAGAGCCTCCGCACCCTCTCGACATCCGACGGGATGCCGAAGAGATTGCCCGGCACGACGCAAAGGGTGTCTTTTCCTATCGCGTCGGCAAGGAGATTGTAATCGAAGTCCATGGTCTTCCGGTCCATGTCGCACAGCTTGACGTCGAGCCCGGCCTTTATGACCGCGGACGGCACGGAAAAGCAGGTGTATGCCGGGATGACCACCGTGCTCCTCTCCGGGGAGAGCGCCTTCAAGGCCCGGAGTATGACAAAGAGGGCTGTCTTGCCCGAGGATACCGGAAAGACGTGTCTTACGCCGAAGTATTCCTTGAGCTCCCCTTCAAACCTCTTTAATGCCCTCGCGCCCGATAACGCGCCGCCCGCGGCGTGCAGGAGGTTCCTCAAACGGTTCGGCCCGGCCGCCGGGGGCAGGGTGCGCCGCATCCTGAATCCCGTTGCGCGCTCCCCCTTCACGGCAGGTTCTTGACTATCATCGGGCCGATGAGCCTCGTCAGGGAGACGGGGAGCCTCCGCCATATCCTTATGGCCGTCTGATATTTGGGGTTATGGGGGTTGAGCCCGGGCATCTGGCCCCCGTTTTTCAGCCAGTAGTGCCAGTAGAGCTGGACAGGCTTGGCGCCCCACTGCTGCTTGAACCTGTAGGTGCCTTCACCCGGGGTGGAGCGCCCGAAATCAAAGGTGGCGTAGCCCTTTTCACAGGCGAACTGTAGCACGCTCCAGTAAAGGAGCATATTGGGGCTGTGTCTGTTGTAAGAGCTTATGGACGACGCCCAGGGGATCTCGAGCGTTGACTTGAAACCGACCAGGAACCCGGAGGCGACAGCCGTGCCGTCAGGGGCGTAAACGGTGCATATGCGGGCCTTATCCGGGAACTCCCTCAAAATGCTCCTGAAGAATTCAATGGAGTATACGGGCGTGCCAAGCTCCCTCATGTTTATCGAGAAGACGGAGTAGAAGCTCTCCAGTTCATCCTCCCCGCCGATCCTGAAGTACATCCCTTCCTTCGAGGGTTTTTTTATCTGGCTCCTGAGTTTTGAAGGAAAGCCGTCCCACAACTCCTGGGACTGCCGCGGCAGACTCAGGGTCATTGAGACCTTGGAGGTCTTCTCCTGGAGTTTGCCGTCCATGTGCCTGGTATGCCGAAGCTCCAGGTGTTCCGCGCCCTGCCTGCGCCCTATCAAGACCGCCTCTTCAAGCAACAGGCGACCTATCTCATCGTTCCGCGCGCAGATGCCGCCGTAGTTGAAGTAGGGGAGAGAGACCATGAAGTTGCCGAAGATGACGCTCTTGAGCTGGACAATGGGGAGTATCCCCTTTATCTCATTGCCGCTGTCCTCGGCCAGGAGATAATATGTCCTGTGGCCGAAGCTCCGTTCTATCACGTTCTTCCAGCCGGCAAGGTGGTAACAGGCCGAGGAATCCGAGGCGTTCACGAAGCCGTCCCACCGCTCCCTGTCTTGCTCCGTATATAGCCTGATCCGTACGGTCACGGGAGGTAGTCCCGGAGGAGCGGTAGCAACTTCCCGGCGAAATCGAGTTCGTCGTTGAGCGCCGCCTCGGAATCAGCCGGGTTGGCGGGAATGGTCGACGTTATGACTACAGCGCCGTTTGTGCGCCTTTTGAAAAGGCCTCCCGCCGCCGTATATAGCTTCGCCGTGTAATTGCTGGAGAGTATCCGTCCGTTGATATCGTACCAGTAAAGCGCCATCGTGCCGCCGCCTGCCGCTTTAACCGTGGTTTCGTTGACGGATACCTGGCCCATGGACGCCGTCGGCAACTTGATATTACCGGCGTCCTCATAGAGCTTCCTCATGCTGTCATGGATCATCTCCTTGTCCTGCATCTGGGTCGCGTAATACCCGACATAGAGCGTTATCGCACGGCCTGAGGCGTTCCGGTATATCCTTGCCAGCTCAGAATCGACGCTCGGAGGGGAAAAAGGCGCCTCCGTCCTGCTTATATCCATGCCCGTCCATCCACCGATATCCATGGGCATGGCATTCAAGTTTCTCTTCACAGGTACGGGCCTGGATGTGTAGGTATGCAGATAGACGAGCTGGCCGAGCAACATTGCTATCGCGATGAAATAAGCGATGTTGAACCGGCTTGCGTTTAAGACTGGCCCGGCCTCCTCATTTTTCAGGGCCTGGTCCTCTATATGCGCATCAGCGGACGGGGCCCTGGACAGCGCCATGGCGATGATGAAAAGGAAGACCATCCCTACGACCGAGACAAAGAGCCCCTGGAACAGATGCATCGGGCCGTGGACGACCGTGCCGCCGAAATAAGACCAGAGGCCGATAAGGATAACACGCAATATATTGGTGAAAATGCCGATGAGAACGGCAAGGACGAACAACAGGCCCTTTTTCTTCCATCCCCTCTGGGTGAAGTATGCCAGCGGTATCGTCAGCGCTATGATGGATACGAGGTAACGGACGCCGCTGCACACGTCGGCCACTTCGAGCGTGACGGTCGGCAGTTCGAGATACTGGGCGCGGTTGAAAACAGGTACGCCCAGAAGCGTCAACACATCCGATGCGGCGGCGGCCGAGAGGAGCTGGAAGGGCCACTGGATCCTTTTAATGACCGGGTCCAGCAAAGGCACCATAAGGACAAGATAGAGCAAGGGCAGGGCAAGGGCCTTTAAAAACCGCGTCCCGAGCAGTAGGAGCACAAGGCCGGGGATTATGACGAGTATGGATATCTGCTGGACAAGCATCACTCCGCCGATGCCGCCGGCGGCGTTCATGAGCGCTCCGGCAAGGGTGAGGAAGAGCCCGCCGGCCAGGTTGGGGGCCGGTGTCAGGGAGCCGAGCCTTCGTCTGTCGGCCCAGACGAAATAGAGGCTTATAAGAGGCACCAGGAAGCCGTGGGAATAGTCGTCCCTCCCGTTCCATGTCGCGACGAGAGAGCTCGCCGCGCCGTAGAATCCAAACAGGAACACGGCGGCGAGAATAAATACCAGCGTCACCGCCTTCTTCCGGAAACGGAAGATCTCCGCCAACGGGTATGACTGGACTTCGCTATTCATAAGACGCGATGATCTCGGATATCGGTTTGAATTTGAATTCCTTTGTCAGCGATTCAAGTTTCGGCATGGTGGTCTTCAGGTTTATATAATGCCTGAACTCCGAGAGGCGGCGTCCGTTCATCCTGGGTTGATCGGTGTCTATCTCCCAGGGGTGCAGATAGAAGTTGACGGGCTGTTTTTCCTTTTCGTTTATCCTTTTCACCATGGCCTTGGTGGCCCAGAGGGGGAAGAACCTCAGATATCCCCCACCGGCTATGGGGACGTTCTGGCCGAAGAGCCTGTAGGTGGAAGGGGGGAACTCAAAGAGCGTCCCGGCGCTTCTCTTGATTTTATGCGGGAAGCGCTCGGCTCCAGGAAGGCCGTACCTGTCGTGATGGATGGGGAAGATGCTGGAGTCGTACTTGAAGCCCTCCTCTATCAGTACGTCTATGGCCCAGAGGCTTCTTTTGACGATGGAGTAGCTGGCGGCCCTGAACCCGAGGACCGGCGTTCCCGTAATGCCTTCCAGTATGCCCTTCGCCCTGCGGATATCCTCTCTGAACTCCCCGGCGGTGAGGTCGTACACCAGCCTGTGGTTGTAGCCGTGGCTGGCGACCTCATGTCCGGCCGAACGGATATCCCTGATAAGTCCTGGATCGCGCTCCGCGATCCATCCGAGGATGAAAAAGGTCGCCCTCACGCCGTGCCTTGCGAAAAGGTCGAGTATCTTCCGCGTATTCTGCTCGACGCGGATTTCATATTTTGTCCAGTCCTCGAAGCTGACGACGTTGGAAAAGGCCGAGACCATGAAGTAGTCTTCCACGTCAATTGTAATCGCGTTGTACATGGTTTGATCCTGCAATATTTTAAATGGACGGTCTCGGCGGCATCTGCTTCAATAAGGCTTTATTTATTTTACCGTTTTCTGTTTTCGGCAACTCATCCACGAACACTATCTCCTTCGGAACAAGGAGGTCCTCCAGGCGGGTTGAGCAAAACGTCAAAACGTCTCTCTCCGTCAGGCTGTGCTCGCTTCTTACAATGAAAGCCTTTATGGATTCGCCAAGGATAGGGTCAGGGACGCCTATGACCGCCGCCTCGGCTACCCCCTTGATACCATAGAGTACATTCTCTATTTCCTTGGGGCTTACCTTCTCTCCTCTGCTTTTTATGACGTCGTCCTTCCTGCCCTTGAAATAAAGATATCCGGCCTCGTCCATCACAAAATTGTCCCCGGTATAAAGTAGCACATCGCCGGGGAATGCCCCTGTTTTAATCACCCGGGCGGTCTCCTCAGGGGATTCCCAGTATCCGCGCATCACGTTCGAGCCCCTGACAACCAGCTCCCCGATTACCCCCGGGCCGACCTTTTTACCGTCCTCATCTACTACATATGTCTCCGTGTTGGGCATAGCCTTTCCAACTGAGCCGGGGCGTTTTTCGAGGTCCTCCGTTGGAAGATAGGAGACGCGCTTGCATTCCGTAAGCCCGTACATCGAGAATATTTTTGTTTTTGGAAAGAACTCTCTGAGCTTTTTTATATGTGCATCGGGCAGTGAAGCGGCCGTGTTAGTGATATAACGGAGATGGCTGAAGTCTTTTTGCTTAATATCGTCGATTTGCATGAGGATCGCGGATATCATGGGGACTATTGGAAATCCGGTGACCTTTTCTCTCAAGATCGTATCTATTATACTCCAGGGGTAGATAAAAGACTTTTCCAGTATCACAGTGGCGCCGACCTTGAAAGCCATAAGTACCTGGTAGAGCCCATAATCGAAGGAGAGAGGAAGGACGTTGATTATGATGTCATCTGAAGTGTTTTCAAGGTATGTCGTGATGGAATCGGCGGCTGAGACCATGTTCAGATGCGTGAGCGCCACACCCTTGGGTCTGCCCGTGGAGCCCGACGTGTAGAGTATGCTTGCAAGGTCCGCATCTATGCTCACGCAGGGCAGGGAGGGCGTGCCGGAGCTTTCAGTGATGTCTCCAAATGAAATTATTTTTTTGTTTAATGTTATATTATTCCATGCAGTCCCATTTCCAGCAAGGACTATCATCCTCAGAAAAGGCGTTGCCCCGCAGACCTCATTGATAACATTGGTCTTCTGGTTGGAACTTATGAGCGCGGAGGCGCGGGAGTTGTTGAGTATATACGCCAGTTTTTCCCCCTTCGTTCCGGGATTTACAGGCAGGAAGGCCCCTCCTGCCTTGAGGATGGCGAATATGCTGACCACGGCCTCAAGCGTGTTTTCAAGGAAGACCACGGCCCGGTCGCCCCTTTCAAACCCTTCGGCCACCAGGGCATACGCGAGCCTGTCCGCCATCGCGTTGATATCCGCGTAGGTGTGGCGCTCGTTGTTGATGACAAGGGCCGCCTTGCCCGGCGATTTTCCGGCGCTGTATTCGAGAAAGTTGTGTACAAGCATCAGTTTGTTGGCAGTCCCAGCCTTTTCTTCGCCTCGTTTATGAGCTCCGGGGGCTGTTCTCCGTAGATCTTCTCATACCCTTCCTCGCGCCCCATTATCCCGGCCCTGACCATGTTCGCTATTTCCCAGACATAAGGGTGGAATTTGAACCTCTTTACATGGACATCGTTTGCATATGCGTTCAGGAGGCAGTTCGTTGAGTTCGAGTCCGTATCGTTAGGAGCCTTCCACCCGATATTCCCAATCTCCTCTATGATCCTCTCCTCGTTGTATTCAAGGAACGCGAGAGGATGGACATTATAAGGGAAGCGTTCGGGATCGCTGAAGTGCGCTTCCCCAAGGAAGTACTGTTTCAGCTCCGCTCCGGCGAGCCTTGAAAGAGGCCGAAGAATGGCCGCCTGGGTCGCTTTCATAAGAGACGGGTTTGTCCTTATCACGGATGACTGCACCGGGGCCTGCCCGGGCGACCACCCGTATCCTACGAAGGGTATTGTCTTCTCAATGGCGATCTTCAGGGTTACGAACTTGACTATGCCGATACATGACGTGCAGATCGTGCTCGCACGCTCAAGAGTCTTTTTAGAATACACGTCGTTCTCCGATGCGAGGAGGAATATCTTTTTCATCAGGTCGAAACGAGGCTTGAATATGAGGTGGTCCACCCCGAGGTTCTTTGTCACCTCGCACATGTTGCTGAACGCGTTCGGGGAGATGAATCCGTTGTCCAGCGTAAGCGCAAGTATGTTCAAGCCGTATCGCCTCTTTAGAAGCATGAGAGTGTAAGTGCTGTCCTTCCCGCCGCTATACGCCATCAGACAATCATATTCATTGATGCCTCGATGCTTCCGGACAAGCTCAACGAACCTGTTCTCATATTCCTTCTTTTGCTCCATGAGGGACTCGATTTCCGGAAAGCTGTGGCAATGATTACATATCCCGTTGTCATCCAGGGATATGCCCGGAAACGTTTCAGGCAGGATGCATCTGGCGCAAATCTTCATTGGCTACCTCTTGATAAGTTCACTTTTTTTAAGTTCGTGCTTCTTTATTTTCATGCTCTCGGTCTTTGGAAGAGAATCCAAAAAACAGATGGCCTTGGGAATCTTGAATAACTGGAGCTTGCCGCGGCAGTGAGTCAAAAGCTCCTCTTTGGTGCATGCCTGCCCATCCTTGAGGGCCACGAACGCAAAAATGGACTCCCCTAAAATACGGTCATCCTTGCCTATCACGGCGGCTTCGTGGACAGCAGGGTGCTCCATTAAGATCTCTTCAATTTCCCTCGGGGCTATACGGTGGGCCCCGCTTTTTATCATGTCCCATTTTCTGCCCACTATGTAAAGGTAGCCGTCATCATCAACGGTGGCCAGGTCGCCGGTGAATAATTTGCCGTCACGGAGAACTTTCGCCGTCTCGTCCGGCTTGCCCCAGTAACCCATCATTATATTGTCTCCGGACGCGACGATCTCTCCCGTCTCCCCCGGTTTGACAGGCGCGCCGTTTTCATTCAGCACATCAAGAGCAACCCCGGGTATCGCCTTTCCAATGGAGTCGGACTTTCTATGGATATCATCCGGATGAAGGTATGAAAGTCTGGCCGATGCCTCGGTCTGGCCGTACATTATGTAAAGTTTTACGTGCGGCACGACCTTCAGTATCTCAACGGACAGCGCGTGAGACATGGGGCCGCCGGCCTGCGTGATATATCGGAGCATAGGGAACTGCAAGGCCTTGAAGTTGGAGCGGTGGCACAGTATGGCGAAAGTGGAGGGGACGCCGGCAAATGCCGTTACGCACTCGCTTATCATCTTATTCAAGATGACATTGGGGTAAACGAAACGGTTATCGAGAACGATAGCGCCTCCCTTGGCTATATGCGTCAGCAGGAGCGAGTTCCCGTACGAATAATAAAAAGGAAGGACCACCATTATGCGGTCTGTTTCGTTAATGGACAGGTATTCAACGATCGAGCCGGTGTTGGCAAGAAGGTTCCTGTGAGCAAGCATTACGCCCTTCGGTGCGCTTGTTGTCCCGGAAGTGTAAATTATCGAGGCGAGGGATTCACTGTTTCCGTTATGGGCCTTTATATCGCAACCCGCCTTAATACAATCGGCAAAAAGCACAATACCCGGAATTCTTGCGTTTATATCCGTTGGAATCTGCTCCGGCCTGCCGGTAACGGCGATAAATCTGAGCCTGTCAAGCTCACCGGAGCCTTCAATCTGCCGGATAAAGCCAATGCCTGCTATAAGGCCCGCGGGGGAGCAATCCCTGGCAATCATCGAGAATCCGGCGGTCAAGGTCTGCTGATTTATGGATACCGTTACGCATCCTGAAAGGTGCACCCCGAAGTAGGCGATCACGTAATCAATCGAATTGTCCATCGCGATTATGACCCTGTCTCCGGTCTTCAGGCCGCTTGCCTGAATACAGGAAGCAAGTCCCGCCGCTTTGGCGAGTATCTCCCCGTAAGTAGCCCGTGCGGCGCCGTGTATGACAGCGGTCTTGTCCGGGGACCTTTGAGCGCTGTTTATGAGCAGGTCTTCTATCCGCATCTCAGGCCGGTTGTTTCTTCCTTGTTATGAAGTTCACGATGCAATTCACGGAGTCGAGATTTTCGGGCATCAGCTCATCGTCATTAATCTGGATATTGAATTGCTCGCCAAGAAAGGCCACGAGCTCGAGTATCCCGGTGGAGTCGATGATCCCCTGCTCAAGGAATGAGTCATCATCCTTGAGGCTCCCTTCATCGGCGCCGAAAAGAAAGTTGTCAAAAATAAATTTTCTTACCCTATCACGCATTTGCAATCCTCCTCGGTATCGCGAAATTATCTCAAAGGGCGGCGGCGACCGGGCCCTTAAGGAACTGCCGGTGGAGGATCTGGACGGACAGTATCCCCACGAGCGCCATATTGTCCCTGAACCCGGTAACCGCGCCCCTCCTGCACTTGTTCACAAGGAGACGCACTGGTCCAGGGTTGAAATACCCGTATTCCGTTATGCGTTCATCCGAGAGCATATCCTCCACATAATCGGACGCCTTGCCGCTCTTGAAAAAACTTTTGCCGTCAGGGGCGAGATAGGGCTGTTTCGTCCGTTTCACTATATTTTCAGGGAGGTGGGGCTTCATCGCCTTTTTCAGTATGAACTTCTCGTTCAGTCCGCGTATCTTGTAGCGCAACGGCAGGCGCGAGCAGAACTCCACGACGCGGTGGTCGAGGAACGGAAACCGCCCCTCTATTGAATGGGCCATCGAGACCCTGTCCCCCTGCGACGACAGTATATAGCCCGGCAACAGGTTCTTAAGCTCTATGTACTGCGCGCGCGCCACAGGAGGCCACCCCTCGAACCCCGCGGGCAGGGTCTTCGCGTACGCATCCTCGGCGCTCCCTTTTAACATGCCCCTCATCCAGTCCGAGAAGAACAGTCTGTTCCTGGACGCCGTCCGCCATCTGGGCCTGTGGGAAAAAAGGATATCCGAGGTCCCGGCGGCGCCGGTATTGAAGAATGCCTCTCTGTAAAATTTTGACTGCCCCTGAAAGGCGGGGAGATACGGATAGAGTTTTTTAAGGAGCATGGGGCGGTGCGCGGAGTCCGGGAACCGCGCCCAGAACTGGCGTATCTTCGTCTCCCTGAATATGTCGTAGCCTCCGAGTACCTCATCGGCCCCTTCTCCCGTGAGGACGACCTTGAAGCCGTTTTTCCGAACGAGCCCGGACAGGAGGAATAGGGGGACGGGGGCTGTCCTGAGGATCGGTTTTTCCGTGTGCCAGATGACCCTGGCGAAGTTTTCGCTTATATCCGAATAAGAGCACCTTATCTCATGGTGCTCGGTGCCGAGAGCCCGGGCCATCTCCTTCTGGTAAACGCTCTCATCGTAATCCCCGTCTTCAAACGCCACGGAAAACGTCTGGAGGGGGGCGGAGCTGAAGTTGCGAATGAGGGCCGTGGTGACGGAGGAATCGAGGCCGCCGCTCAGGTACGCGCCCACCGGGACATCGGCCCTTAACCGGAGCCTTGTGGCGTCTATGAGGAGGCCCTTAAGCGCCTCCATGGAGTCCTCAAAGCCCAATTCCTCGCCACAGCCTGAAAGGTCGACGTCCCAGTACTGTTTTATGGAGGCCACGCCGTTTTTAACAGTCATGTAATGCGCCGGCGGGAGCTCGGAGACGCCCTTGAAGGCGGTCCTCGGCGGCACCGTGCACCAGAGCGTGAAAATCTCATCGAGGGCATCGGGGTCCATGGCCCTTTCAATTACGTTCGCGGCGAAGATCGCCTTTATCTCCGAGGCGAAGAAGAACGCTCCCCCTGAGCCGGCGTAAAAGAGAGGGCGGATGCCAAGCCTGTCCCTGGCGAGGAACAGCTCGCCTTTGTTTTTGTCCCAGACGGCGAAGGCGAACTGGCCGTTAAGGTATTTAAGGCATTCCGCGCCGTGGTCTTCATAGAGGTGGATGATCACCTCTGTGTCGGAGTGCGTCTTGAGTACGTGCCCTTTTTTAAGGAGACCCTCCCTCAGCTCTATGTAGTTGAATATCTCACCGTTGAATGTTATCCAGACGCTCTTGTCCTCGTTGCACATGGGCTGAGTGCCGCCGGCCAGGTCTATGATGCTCAGTCTGGCGTGCCCGAGGCAGGCCCTGCCGTCGTAATAGACTCCGGCGCCGTCCGGGCCGCGATGCCTTATTGAAGACAGCATCCTTTTAAGGGTCGCTATGGACGCGTCCTTACCGTCATTTAAATTGAGGAAACCGGCTATGCCGCACATGTTTTTAATTTTCCTGGGCGTTTAATCCGCAAAGACCCGCCTTGCGTGGTTTTGGAGAGAATATCTCAGCGTTCTTCCCGGCGGAGAGGCTCCCGTCGAGGTTTACTATCGATATCCGGACAGGCTACCGCCATTCAGGTGCATTTTAATTGTATAAAACGCCTGTTGGAGGGGAAAGTATTATTTGTTTATGGAGCAACTGTCTCTTATTTATATCGCGCGAAAAGGCCGGATGCTTTAACCGCGCGCCTTAGAAAATAACGGCATCTCACGGCGTTACAAGCGCCGCGCCGTCCACCACGACCCGCGCGTTTATCTCCCTTAATAAAACGCAGACCCGTTCCATGCCCTTCATCTCTTTTTCAAAGATGGCGTCGAGCCCCTTGAACGGCCCGCCCTGGATCATCACCGCTTCGCCGGCTGTGAACTTATGGGCCTTTACCACGGCCACTCCTTCAACCAGCCTGGCGCGTATGGAGTCTACTATGGCCTGAGGCACCGGGGTAGGGGAGTTCTCTGCCCCGACGACCTTCTTGACCCCCCTTGTGTAGCTGATCAGGCGGTAGTCCGAAGGGTAATCGAACCTGACGAAGATGTAGCCGGGGAACAACGCGGAGATAACGTCGCCAAGCTTCCTTCTAATGAACCTGCGTTCCTTCAGCTTCGGATTGAAGACCTCGAACCCGCAATCCGAGAGTCTACCGGATATCTTGTCTTCGTTCCTCGGCTTAAGATAGACCAGATACCAGTTCAGCATAGAGGCGTTCATGGGTTTTTAAAAATGCTACCGCCCTTGAGGCGCGATTTTCAATCGATATCGCGCCAAAAGAGAGGTTATTGGACGTTGAAGCTCCACTGGGCCCAGGCCGCGTGGAGCCTTATACATATAAGAATGTATCTGTTCCTTATCCGCGTCCCCCAAGCCGAGGGCCGAGCGAGTTCGCCGTGCATGTTCAAGGCGCTCTGCGCCGGTACGTTACTACCTCGCCCCCTCGCCGGTGAGCACCACTTTGATCGTGAAGAAGAATATCATCAGATCGAGCAAGGGGGACATGTTCTTGATGTAGTAGATGTCGTACTGGAGTTTTTCAACGGCGTCCTCGACGCTGGCGCCGTAGGGATACTTGATCTGCGCCCAGCCCGTGACCCCCGGCTTTACGACCGTCCTGATTTCGTAGTACGGGACTATCTCCTTGAGCTTATCTACGAAAAAGGCGCGCTCCGGGCGCGGGCCGACGAAGCTCATGTCGCCTTTTATTATGTTTATGAGCTGCGGGAGCTCGTCTATCCTCAGTTTCCTTATTATCCTGCCGACGCGCGTGACCCTGTCGTCGTCGGTAGAGGCCCAGACCGGCCCGGTCTTGCTCTCGGCGTCCTGTTTCATGGAGCGGAACTTGTAGATGTTGAACTCCTTGCCGTGCTCGCCGACCCTGGCCTGCTTGAATACGACCGGGCCCCTGGAACCGAGTTTTATCAGGACCACCGTAATAAGCATGACGGGGGCGCATACGGCGAGCCCGGCCATTGATATTGCGAGGTCGAAAATCCGCTTCATTATCTTTCTGGTCCGAAGGGACTTGAAGCCGTCGGAGAAGACCATCCAGCTCGGCTTGAGGTTGTCGAGCGGGATCTTCCCGGTCATGCGCTCCTCGAAGGTCTCCCCCTCCTCCACGTTGACGCCCCTCAACTTGCAGTCCAGGAGCGCCCTCATCGGCAGACGCGCCCTCCTGTCCGGGAGCGCTATGATTATGCGTTCTATCTTTTCGCCCTTGACTATGTCGGCGATGTCGCCGAAGCAGCCTATGACCCCGGGGTTTACGATGGACTGGCCCACCTTGGACGGGTCGTCGTCGATAAAGCCCGTGAGCCTGAGCCCGTGGCCGCGTCTCCTGTATATGTCCGTGCCTATCTTTCTGGCGAGTTCCCCGGTGCCTATTATCAGCACCCTTTTCTCCGGCGCCTCGGGCATGAGCCTGCCGGCCAGCAGGGTCCTCCATACCACTACCCCCAGAGGGAGCAGGAACATGTTGGCCAGCAGTATCCCGCGCCACGTCTTCAGGGACGGGAAGATGAAGTATATGCCGAAGAGGATCACGGCCGATACGGCGGTCGCCTGGAGGAGCTTCATTATCATCTGGCGGCCTGGATGGTAAAACTCCGAGCTGTAGAGGCCGAAGTAGTAGAATACGGCGGTGTATGTAAGGGTCATTACGATTGTCTTCAGGAGCGTGGGGTCGTACGCATATACGTAAGACCCGATGAAAGAGAACCGTATGGCCGCCGTCAGGACCACCGTTAAAAACACCAGCGCTGTCTCTGAGAGCGCCAGGAATACCGTCTGCGGCGCTACATATCTGTTGAATAAGAGATACATGTCAGATCATGCCCCGTCTCAGTAGTAGTATTTTTTAAGGGAGGTATGGGCCGCGTTCAGCACGACGCCTATGAACCTGCCCTCCTTTATCGAGTCCATGGCCGAGCGCACCATGTTCCTGGGCGTGCTCTCGGCCCTTACAACCATGACCAGCCCGTCGGCGAGCCTGGAGATGATGTTCATGTCCGCGAGCGGCAGTATGGGCGGACAGTCGAGAATCAGGAATTCAAACCCCTTTTCAAGCTCATCCGTCACCTCCTCCATCCTCGCGGACCCGAGGAGCTCGGATGAGTTCTTCACGTTTTTGCCGGCCCGCAGGAAAAACAGGTTGTCGCTCCCATCGAGCCTGGTAACCGCGTCGTCGAGGTCGGCCTCCCCCTTGAGGATGTCGACAAGGCCGTGCTCGGGCCCTCTCCGGTCGAAGTACGAGGCGACCGAAGGCTTCTTGAAGTCGCACTCGACCAGTATGCACCGCTTCTTGAATTCCTCGGCTATGATATATGCCAGGTTCAGGGAGAGCACCGTCTTGCCCTCTCCCTTAACGGCGCTCGTCACGGCGAAGGCGCTCAGGGAGTCCTTCTGCTTCAACTGGCTGAGCCTTGTGTACAGCACTCGGTACTGTTCGGCCGCCACAGGGTCGGTGTCTCCCATCACGACGAGCGGTTTTTTGAAGCTGACGGTATTATCCATGCCGTCCAGCTCCGAGGCCTCGTCGAAGAGGACGAACTCCGGGGCGTCCATGCCGTCTTTTTTGTCCGCGTCGGCGAGCCGCGCGTCGTACTCCCTTTTTTTATCCTCGTCCTTGAGCGTGTCGTAGGCCTCGGAGATCTTCTCGATCATCGCCTTTTTCTCGCCGATCGAGTAGAGCGAGTACGCCGCCAGCGATTCGTCGTTGTACGCCTGAAGCGCCTTCCTGTAAGCCTCCGCTATTTCGTCTTGCGCGGCATCGGGAGTGACCTCAAGGATCTCGTAGTAGTTTTTCACGGTTCTCAGATTCATATGCACGATCGACCCTCTGCTATGATTATATCGGTTTTATTTCCCTCTGGAGCAGGCTGTAAAAGATCCCTTCCATGCTTTTCGCCGGCTCGCTGTCGCCGTTATTTATTATAAGAGGTTTCCTGTTCCGCACCGACTCCACGACGCTGTCGCCGTAAGGTATGTGGCCGAGGAAGCTCACCCTGAGGCCGAAGAAGTCGTGGCAGGCCCGCTCCATGGAATATCCGAGGGCGCCGTCCTCCGGCCTTCTCGCCTGATTTACGACGATATGGAGGCGCGTGTTCCTGAGCAGTTCCCTGAGCACGGCGCCCTGACCATGGTCGTACGCCCTCAATTCATCGAGGAGGTTGCCGACGGTCCTCGGCCTTAGATCCTTTTTCTCGTGCAGTATCTTCTGAAGGAGACTCTTGAGCCTTCCGGATTCATCGGATTCATGGATCTTCTTTATCCGCCTGAGGATGAGGCACTTGATGAACCTGTAGGCGTTCTCCACGGACGTCGGCTCAGGTGTCACCACCAGAAGTCCGTCATTGGCCGTCATGAATATATCGAGTATGACGTTTGTCGTCCCCGGGGCCGTGTCCAGTACGACGTAATCGTACGCGACGTTCCCGATCCCCTCGCGGAGCCTCGCCACCTTATGCTCGTTGAGGCTGGCCACGTCGAGTGAATCCCTTGCCCCGCTTATGATGTCCAACCTCGGTATTTCGGTCTTGCCTATGGCCAGCCTTATATCGTCGAACTCGGACTTGATAAAGCCGGAGAGCGTTCTTTTGGCCTCCGTCTCCCCTATAAGGGTATGGAGGTTGGCGGCCCCGAGGTCGGCGTCCACGAGGAGCGCCCTCTTGCCGGTCTTTGCGAGCATCACGGCGAGGTTGCACGCCACAACGCTCTTTCCGACCCCGCCCTTGCATCCGCCGACGGCCCATACCCTGGGCCTGGGCGGCACCGCCTGAGGCGCCTGCTGTACGGCGCGCTCTACGGTATTCGTATTTTTTCCGAACAGTCCGCTCAGTAGATTCTTCATTCCAAGATTCCTTCCACGGCTATCGCCGAAAGCCCGCTTCAGTTGTTTCCGCCCTGTTTATCCAGGAATATCGGGATGACGGCAAGCACTGGAGCGCCCAGGGCCGCTTCTAGCTCCTCTTTGTTCCTGAATGACGGGCTCAGGAACTCCAATGCGTAGACCAGTCCGCACCCTGCTCCCAGTCCGGCGAGAAGGCCGATGAGGACTATGAGCGGCTTGTTCGGGCTTACCGGGCTCTCAGGGAGGTTGGCCGAGTCGAGCACCCTGAACCGCTCGCCCTTCTGCCTCTTCTCAAGGCTCTCGGCGAGCCTGGCGCTGAGCTTTTTAGCGAGCAGGTCCTGGTAGTTCTTGAGCGATATGTCGTAGTCTCTGCGCAGGTTGGTGAACCTCTGCTCCATCGCGGGCGCTTCCTCGACCCTTTTTTCATACAGGGCTATCTGCTTCTTCAGGTCGGACATCCTCTGCTTGAGGGCGGTTATCTGCGAGTTGGCGGCGGCAACGGCGCTAGAGGCCCGCGGGTTGCGCGCGGCCGCATCCGCGCCATCCGCTTCATCGGCCTTGCTCGCGTTCTTGTTCGATTTGGCCAGTAGCTCCTTGAGCTCCGCTATCCGCTTCCTGGTTATGACCACGTCGGGGTAGTTATCCCTGTACATCGACAACAGGCGCGCCAGTTCGTTTTGAAGCCTGTCAAGCTCGGCCTCCGGGGCGAGGACAACGCCGGGGCCGGCCGCGCCTGTCTGGCTGATCTGCGTTTCGATGGCGGCCCTCCTCTCCTCCGCGTTCCGGAGCTCGATAGCGGTGGTCTGCACCTCCATCTGAAAACGGTCGAGGGTCCGCAGGTTGGCCTCCAGCTGTTGAGGGAGCCTCCCCATGTTCCTCTCCTTGAAATCCTTTACGGCCTTTTCAAGCCCCTCGAGCTCCTTTTTCGCGTTCTCAAGCTCGTTGGACAGGAAGTCCGAGGTGCCCTCGGCGTACTGTTCGCGCGTCTTGAGGCTCTGTTCTATGAACAGCGAGGCCATGGAGTTTGTCACCTGCATTGTGACGTAAGGGTTTGTCCCGGTGTAGCTGATGCTGAAGGCGTCTTCGGACCTCCTGTCGCCGAGGACCTTGACGTCGATATCGCCGGCCATCCGCTCATACGACGCTTCCTTGCCCGGAGCGGCCCGCGTTCCGCCGAGCTTGCTTGAAATCCTGGATATCAGACCGCCTTCAGATCTCCTGTAGAGGCTGAAGTCGTTTATTATCTTCTCGAGGTTCGTCCTGCTCATGATCTGTTGCTTGATCGTGTTGAGCCTCTGGGCGAACGGGGTCTTGTCCGTCGGCGTTACATAAGCCTCGGGGACCTGCTGTTGCTCTACCAGGATCAGCGTCGACGAGCGGTATTTCGACGGCAGGCTTATGGCTATGACCGCGGCTATGACGGTGCATGCCACGGTCGGGATGACGATCTTCCATTTGCTCCTGTAGAAGACCTCAAGGTAGTAGATTATGTTGTTGCCGTTCGTCTCCAAAGCTAAAACCTCCATTCATACGGGGTGACGGTTGCGCTGACGTACACCTGGTCTCTTCTTACGTCCGTCCCCACCGAGCCGCGGGAACGCTGGTCGAAGTGGTCGTATCCCGCGCCTATGGCGAGCCACTCCCTTATTTGATACGCCCACCTGAGCCCCGCGTTGTAGGACTCAAGGTCCACGGAAGCGGGGCTGGTCCGGTTTTTGGAGTAAGCGCCGTAAATCATGGCGTCCGAACGTTCAGAGGTCCTGTAGTCGTAGCTCAGCGAATATGTCTGGTTTATGCCCAGCGTGTTGGTGAGCCCGGACGTCGTCGCTACCGTCCTGGCGTATCCGCCGCTGAGCGTAGACCTCATGAATGCCTTTGTGACCGAGGCCCCGCTCTCCCAGTCGCGGCTGTTTCCGGCTCCGCTCTGATATACGGCTGATCCGAAAATATTGAACGTCAGGGTAGGGGAGAACTGCTCGGTCAGCCCCAGCCTGAGCGTATGCGTCTGGATGCCTTTTGTGGACCCGGAGGGTTCAAATGAATAGTTCGTGAATGTGTAACCCGCGTCCGTCGAAGTGGCCGGCGTTATCTTATAGACCTCCGCGACGCCAGCGGAATCCGTCCTGGTGTCATAGGCGGCCGGGTCTTCGTACTTCAAGACGTTGTCGGATATGTTGGCCGTCATCGATGTCTTTGGCGTGAATTCATGCTCCATCCTGAGCGTGGCCGTGTTCGCCATGATATTGTAACGGCTGGTCTGGATGTTCGTCTGGCTTGCCAGAAGCGACTGCCTCAAGTATGAGAAGGAGTCGGAGATGTCGAATTTCGTCGTCTGAGAATACTCGGCCTTCATATCGGCGGTCACGAAGTGGTTTATTGTGTTGAGTTGCGGGTCTTTAAGGTAATACAACCCCGTAACCCTGTACATGAAATCAAAGACTATCTTCTGACGGTCGTTGATGATATCGAACTGCGGAGACAATGTGACGATAAAATCGTCCTTTTTCTGTTCGTTCGCGGCGCTTATCGTGGCGTTGCTGTCATACCTGATCCCGGCCGTTACCGCCGGTTTGACCACGACTTCCGCCGCCGCCGCGGCCGGCAGGCACAGGGATAACGCCGTAAGGGCCGTCGCCGCTATCTTTCCGGAATTAAGGTACAAAGATGGTATCTCCAGGCTGCAACACCAGGTTTTTGTCCGTCTTGTCATCGCCGTAAACAAGGTCCGAAAAACTTATCACGGTCCTTTCGTCCCCGGCGCCGCCGGTCAAGTTCCTGCGCACCAGCACTATCTTGTTCTTGGCGGCGTACTGCGTGAACCCGCCCGCGAGCGAGATGGCCTGCAGGATCGTCGTATTGGTCTTTAACAGGTACGTCCCCGGGGTTTTGACCTCGCCCAGTATGAATATCCTGTAGCTGTTTACGGACTGCACTATCACCGAGGCTATCGCGGCCTCCTGGTACTCGTTAAGCCTGTATACGATCTTGTCGCGCAGTTCATCGGGCGTGAGCCCGGCGGCCTGTATATCCCCTATGAGGGGCATGGATATCTTGCCGTCGGGGCGCACCGTGACCGTCTTGGAGAGCTCCGCGTTCTTCCAGACGGATATCTCAAGGACGTCCTCAGGTCCTATCCTGTATTCGTATGCGGCCTGCTCCTGAGCCTGAGGTCCCGCCGCCCGGCTGAACGACGGAAAGGCCAAGCCCAGCCAGGCCATCGATATCAAAAGGACCGTCGCCAATCTCTTTGTGTTTTTGAATGTTCTCATATCGATGCTTGTTCCGTCCCTTCCGTTTCTGATGTTGGCGCGCCTCTGAAAATTGTTCTTTTCCCCGGTCTCTTCGTTTTTTTAAATATTTTGCGGCAACGGGGTCATAACAGTATGAATCCGGCTGATACGCAAGACCCGTCGACCTCCCTCAGCCATACCGCGCGCGCCTTCCTGTGGATATGCAGCTCGCGGATATCAATTTCGATTTCGGAGTCCGCATCCATGCCGCCCCCCACGCCCCTGAACACCACCCTTGCCCCGCGCTCCGAGTAATCCTTGAGCTTTGCGCGAACCTTCCTGCCCTTTAAAAGGATGGTAATGTCGGCTTCCCTGCAGGACCTCCGCGCGCCGCGCTTCTCGATGAAGGCGTAGCCGCAGTGCGGGCATATAAGACTGCCGTCGACCCTGGCGTAAAAGGCCAGTTCGCATTCCGGGCAGATCCTGACGGACAGGGAGCCGTATTCTTCATTGAAACGGACCATCATATATTCGCCAGCTACTATTTTATCTTAAATTTTGCAATTCGGGTCCGCTTGCGCTACCGGCGGATTTTTTTAGCGTTCCGCAACCCACGGCGCTTCAATCCTGCGGCGGGCTCACTGCTTTCCGCCGTCACCGCCTCGGAGCCGCTCTCGCCATAACGGCTTGTTTCTTATCGCGCCCCTTTATAATAGTCTGATTTCATAAAATAACAATCCGTCAGCGGTATGAAAATCAAAGAATAACGTATTAGAGATGATTCAAACGGATGTAGTGAAAATATTATACTAAAGTATTAATACTTAAGTAGCAACCAATTGCCGCCCCAGCGGGGCGGCGCTGAATGCATGCGTTGTGTGGAGCCCATTCGGGCGGCCCTCGCGGACGCCGTTTTCCCATGTGGGGCGGATGGTATGGAAAGCGCCCTCAGGCGCCATAGAGCCTTTTTTTTGGGGATTCACCTTGTCAGAAAGGCTTTTTTAAGGGAGAGGGCGGGCCAATGGGTGGACATCAGCGGTCCCGGTGCTTGGTCTGTGGGATCAGGCCGCTCATTTCGCGGTTTTTTATCGCATAGCTGATCAATTCCGAGCGCGCCTTCAGATTGAGCTTTTTGAATATCCTGGTCAGGTGCGTTTTGACGGTAGGTTCGCTGATATGGAGCCGGTGGGCTATTTCCTTGTTTCTCAGTCCGATGCCTGTAAGGGCCACTATCTCCTCTTCCCTGGCGGAGAGGGCTTCCGTCCTTTCGGCTTCGAGCGCGTTTATCCCGTAAAGTATGTTCTTGAACGTATGCTTGTCGAGCCAGACCTCCCCCTTTGCGACGGAGCGAATGCATTTTTTGAGGAGTTCCGGGCCGGTGTCGCTCAGGAGGACGCCGTTGAGCCTCTTTTTAAGTATCGTCGCCACAATGGTCTCCCTGCCGCTGTTGGTGTCAAGGAGGACTATGTGCATGTCCTTGGGCCCCTGTTCAAAGACCGGGAGGTAGTTATACAGGGTCAGGATATCGGTCAGTATGACGTTCGGAGATAGACCCTCAAGCTCCTTGACGGTGTATTTGGCGCCGGCTTTGAGCACCCCGGCAACCGTTATATCACGCTCGTTCTCCAGAAGCCTTTTGATCCCCTCGGAGAACAGACGGTTGCTGAGCGCAAGAATGACCTTTATGCTCATTGTTTTTTCGGTATGTTCCGGAATTGATGTTTTTTTAGCGCTCATCCCGATATAAGCTGTCTTTTTTAGAGTTTCCGGCCGCCGTCGGGCTTTTAATCCGCGCAGGTTCCGTTTTTTCAGCGTTCTGAAGTTTTCCTTGGCTCTCAATCCATGGATAAACAATGCTATTTTACCAGAGTTCGGCATACTTCACAAATAGCCGACCCAGCCCATGGACCGCCGCTTGAAGCTCCCCGCGGCTTTTCCGCAGGGAATCTTCGACATGTAAGGAAGTATCATATCCGATTCGCTCGCTTGATCCCGCAACAAGCCGCGGGCTGGGCGCTCGCTATGCATGTTCAATGGAGCGCCTCTTGAGGCGAAAGCCGGGCAACGGCGGATCGGGTCCGGCATCCTCTCCTGACTATGGCGTCACTTGATGGAGGCAAGGGTCTTTTTTGCTTCTTCGGACCCTACGTACTTATCGGATAGTTTAAGAGAAACCTGAAGTTCCTGCCTGGCGAGTTTCATGTCGCCGTTTTTGAAGTACGCCATGCCGAGGTGGTAATGTATCTCCGGCACGTTTGGCGCCTTGGAGGCGCTGTCCTTGAGGAGCGATATGGCCTTGAGATATACGCCCTTCTTGTAGTATACCCAGCCGAGGGTGTCGGATACGCCGGGGTGGTCGGGGAGCTGTTCCTTGGCGGTCTCCGCGAGCGTGACGGCCATGTCTATGTTGCCGCCGTGCTCGGCGTATATCCATGCGAGGTTGTTGGCCGCCGGCGCGAACTTCGGGTTTATGTCGAGCGCGGCCTTGTAGTTCTTTATGGCCGAGTCGTACTTGCCCTGTTTTTCGTATATTATGCCGAGAAGCATGTACGGGGGCAGGAGCTTCGGGTTTATCCTGACCGCCTCGTTGTACTGCTTTATCGCCTGGTCAATGGAACCCTCTCTGGAGTAGATGCCTCCGAGGTCTATATACGCGTCGATAAAGTCGTTTTTCAGGTCTATGGCCTTATTCAAGGACTCCTCGGCCCTCTTGGCATCCCTCATAATAATGTATACCCGGCCGAGGATAAGGTGAAACTGTGGGTTATCGGGATATTTTTTGATCTGCGCGTTGACCCTGTCAACGGCCTTCAGGGGTTCTTTGTTCATTATATAGTTCGTCGTGATGAGGCCGAGGGCTTCAACAAGGTCGGGTTTTATGGAAAGGGCCTTCTCGAACTGTTCGATGGCCGCCCTGTTGTTCCTTTTCATCTGGTAAATAAGGCCGAGTTTTACGTACCCCGCGGGGTTGTCCGGTTCTTTCCTGATGAACTTCTCTATGTATTGCCTGGCCTCATCCGGTTTGGACTGATATGCCTTGACGTCCGCCATTATGATGTTGGCGCCAGGATGGTCGGGGTATTGGGACAACACCTTCCGCGCCTCTTCGGCGGCGAGCTTATACTCTCTGGCGCCAAGGTGTATTGACGCCAGCGCGAGTCTGGCGTTTACCAGTCCGGGAGCGAGCCTCAGCGCCTCGGCGATCTCGGCCTGCGCGGTATTGATATTGCCGCTTGCCTGGTAGGCGAGCCCGAGATACAGGCGGCTCTGCGCGAGGTTGGGCGCTTCTTTTACCGATTTGGCCAGGTCGACTATCGATTCGTTGACCTTGTGTTCGGAGAGACGGAGCCTGCCCCTCAGGTAGAGCCCGTACGTGTCGTTGGCGTGGTTCTTGAGCAGGGAGTCTATCTCGCTTGAGGCCTCTTTATATTTTCTTTCTTCGAGCAGGAGCTCGGCGAGCTTCTGTTGAAGGATCAGGGCGCTGTTGGTCTTATCCATGCCCTTTTTCAATATTTCCTCGGCGTTCCGCGTCCTCCTTGCCGAGAGGTAGAATTCAGCGAGCATGAGATATCCGCCGGGCTTCTCAGGGCTTGAGGCCGTTATGGACAATAACACCTGTTCGGCTTCGGCGGGCCTTTTTGAGGCAAGGTAGAAGTTGGCGAGCGCCACGAGCGCCTCATTGTCCTTCGGGTTGAGCTCGACGGCCCTTTTAAGCTCGGCCTCGGCCTCTGTCGCGTTGCCCTGTCTTAAGTACAGGCTGGCGAGGGCTATCCTCGGCTCGATAGAGTCCTTCTTTACGGATATGGCCTTTTGATAACTGCTCCTGGCCGATGCCAGGTCGTTATTCGATATGTATATGCCGGCGGCGGCCATGTAAGGCTTTATGGCGCCGGGATTCGCCTTGAGCACATCCTCTATGATGGACACGGCCTTGCTGAACTCCTTTTTCCCGGCAAGGGACGCGGCCATGAGCACCCTGGCGTCCATGTTATCCTTTTCTTTGCCAAGCACGGTCTCGGCCTGTTCCCTGGCCTTGTCGAATTGGCGGGTCATAAGGTAAAGCTCCCCGATCTTTAAATGCGCGTCGAGTATGGCCGGGTCGAGCCTTACGGCGATATTGAGCTCCTGGAACGCGTTCTGTAGGCCGGTGGAGCCTCCGATCTTAAGGTACGCGAGTCCGAGATTATAGTGGGCCTTCGCGTTCTTGTTGTTTATCTGTATGGCGTTCTTGAACTCGATGGACGCTTCCCTGTACTTTGACTCTTCGAGGTACGCCATGCCCTTCTGCATATGCTTGGCGGCCTTCTTCTCAGGGCTTACGGTGCATGAGACCAGCGAGATGAGGACGAGGACTGTCAGAAGAGGTGTTATGAAGTAATGCTTTTTTAAGTTGTGCACGGTTTTGTGAGTTCCCTCGTTTTTTTGTCCCTGTCCTTTTTGAATGGCAGGACGTCCGGGCAATTCCGGCTTGAATTAATTAATGAACTCCATACGCTGAACGGGATATAAGCCGCAACCCGTCGGCTTTAGCGGCGGGTCAAGACTGCACAATTCCCGCGAATCAGAATTTTCCTTCATTTGTGCGGAAGGTTCTGATTATATCCGATGGGTCGATACAAGTCAACGGGATACGGGGTCCCTTATGCGTTGCCGGGCTCTCTTCTCTTAACTCCCTGTCTTAACTCCCTGTGCCGTAATTGGCCGCAAGGTAGTCTTCTATCGCCTTCATCTCGGCATCATTCACCGGGCAACCGAAGGTCTTTACCATCTTTTTCACCGTGGCTGACCATTTGGCCTTTGGCATTTTAGGCTGCATGTTTATGTAGTCGGTGCTGTGGCATATGGTGCAGTTGCCCTCCACATATTCCTTGCCCGGCCCGTCCTTGAGCGGGGTTGCGATATCGGGCAGGGTGATCGATTTGGTGTTCCCTGTCACGACCATGTCTTTCGCGCCCTTGTCCTGGGCGTAGACGGAACCGGAACCCAGGGCGATCGCCAGTATTGAGAAAAAAAGAAGTTTTTTCATATGGTCTCCTATATTACGTTGACCTCTATTTTTTCTATCTTGTTCCAGAGATACCCGGCGGGGTTCCAGAGGCTGTCGGAGGGCTGGGACTCTCCGATGCTGTTCGTCGCCTTTGCCATGACGGTGTATTTGCCGGGCTTTGCGGGCCTCCATGAGTGGTACCACAGCACCCAGGAGTACTTGCCGAGGTCGCGCCCGAGCCTGGCCGTATTCCATGTCTTGCCGTTGTCGACCGAGACGACGACGTCCTTGATGCCGTACCCGCCCGAGAACGCCACTCCCATGACCTCCACGGGCTTTTTAGCCTTCAACCCCGACCCCTGTGTGGGCGTCACTATGACGGACCTCGTGGTCATGCGGTTTATAGGCACGGTCTTTTTCGGCGCGGAGCCCGGCTCCACGCACCCACATGCGTTATCGGGTATCCTGTACGCGGGCTTCATCCAGAACTCCTCGAAGGTCTGGGTTAATACCTTTATATCGGTCAACGCCTTCACCCAATATGTGGCGTACCAGCCCGGCACTACGAGCCTTGCCGGGAACCCGTTGAGCATCGTAAGCGGCGCCCCGTTCATCTCGTATGCGACGATGATGTCGTCCTCCATCGCCTTGTCGACCGGGAGGCTCTTTACTAAGTCCGGCACCGTCGGAAGCGGCCCGGAATCGAGCCCGTTGAAGGTGACGTCCACGGACCCGGCCTTGATGCCGGCGGCGTTGAGGACGTCCTTGAGGCGGGCCCCTGTCCATGTGACGTTGCCCATGGCGCCGTTGTCCCACTGCCCTCCCGGCACGCGCGGTTCGAAAAAGCTTCTGCCGTTGCCGGAGCACTGGATGACAGCCGTGTAGCTCACCTTCTCAAGCTTTTTCAGGTCGTCCATCGACAGTTTGACTTCCCTGTCCGTGTTCCCGCCGATATTGAGCCTCCACTGGCTCAAGTCCACGGATGTCGGGATGTTCGCAAGATGCCACCTGACGAATAGCGCCTCGTTCGGCGTTAGCAATTCCTTGAAATAATGTAACGGAGTCTCAAGTTGCGGCGGTCTCGATGTGAGCAATATCAGGTCGGTCTTTTCCGGAAGCCTTACAAGTTTTTTCTCGTCCGCAAAGATGTTAGTCGGCCAACTACCCAGCGCCGCTGTCGCGGTAAAAACACCAACGGTCTTCAGAAAAAATCTTCTTGTGAGCCGGTTGTCCATGGACACCCTACTTTCTTGCCGCGAATATAGCATGTCACAAAATCTTTTACCAGCTTAAAATTTGAATTTAACGGGTTGCGCAAAAAGCCGTTTTCAGCCGCTCTCCGGCAGGCGTCCGTCACGGAAAACTATCCGTTACAGCCGTGTCGTATTTTGCCGGCGCGCGAGCAGAAAAAGATTGTGTAAAGCGTACGCTCTGGTATAATCGCATCGGTTTTCCGCACCCCTTAAGGGAATGGCTCGCGCTCAGGAAGAGCACCGCCTTCCGTAAATGCACGGGGTGTCTACTTTTTTATGGCTGAAGCCGACCTTACGATAAGGCAGAGGATAGCCGCGGCGCTCAAGGAGGGGATGCTCACCTCCAAGGACATCTCCAGGGCCGTCGGCATCATGGAAAAGGAGGCGATAGACCACCTCGGCCACGTGGCGAGGACGGTAAACCGCGCCGGCGGCGGGGAGAGGTTCGTGGTGGAGCCTTCGGTGTGCCGCTCCTGCGGCTTCGTGTTCAGGAAGAGGGGGAGGCTTAAGACCCCTAGCAGGTGCCCGGTCTGCAGGTCCGAGGAGATAACGGAGATGAGGTTCGGGATAGTGGAGAGATAATGAACTGCCCAGCGTGCCGCGCAACGGGGTATCCGAAGGAAATATATTTCATATACGAGTGGCGAGGCGCGGGGAATTATACCCGAAGGAAATATTAAAATATCGGTTTTCAGAGGTGAAGATGAAGAAATGCGCTCCGCTGGTTCTGTTTTTATTTTCGCTGTTGCTGTATGCGGGCACCGCCCTCGCTGAACCCGGCTTTGACTTTACGCTCGGCGCCGGGACACGGGTCGACAACATCGACTGGAACATAGCCGGGGACACGACCGGGGCCAACCCCAACGTGCTGTCCGAGCTCAGGTGGCGGAACCTTAAGAGCTATCAGGTGAAGGCGAAGGCCGACGCCAAGCTCCACGCCGTCTATATGCGCGCGAACATGGACTACGGCTGGATCAACAGCGGCGTGAACCAAGATTCGGACTACATCGGGAACAACCGCACCCTGGAGATATCAAGGTCCAATAACGGCGCGGACAGCGGCAGTCTCTGGGACGTGACGGTAGGGGCCGGCATAAGAAAACATTACGCCGCTGACGGCGGCGGGTTCGACATAATCCCGATGCTCGGGGCCTCGTACAACAGGCAGGACCTGAGGATGACCGACGGGTTTCAGACCATACCTCCCACCGGCGCCTTCTCCGGCCTCAACAGTACATATAACGCCAGGTGGTTCGGCCCCTGGGCCGGGATGGACCTGGTAGGCGCGTACAACGCATGGACCTTTACCGGGTCGTTCGAATACCACTTCCTGACCGATTACAAGGCCGATGCGGACTGGAACCTGAGGGACGACTTCCAGCACCCGGTAAGCTTCGAGCACACCGCCGGGGGGAGCGGCGTGGTAATGGCTCTTGGCGCGGACTATGCCATGAGCAGGAAGTGGTCGGTGAACGCCGCCTTCGACCTCCAGAGCTGGCAGGCCAGACGCGGGACGGACAGGACGTTTTTTACCGACGGGACCACCTCGGATACGCGTTTGAACGAGGTCAACTGGAGGTCGTACGCGTTGACGGTCGGGGTGAAGTACGGTTTTTAACGTGTAATCATGCGCGGCCTGCCGCCGGGCCGGTCATGAAATAAAAAACTTGACACATCGTTAAACTTATATTATAAAATTCAGTACAACATAATATTGGATTGTTCTTATCCAGAGTGGCAGAGGGACTGGCCCGTTGAAGCCACAGCAACCGGTCGCGGCATAAAGCGGCGATGTCAGGTGCTAACTCCAGCAAGGCGATGTAAAGGCCTTGTGAAGATAAGAAAAGGTACACAGGCCTCTTCTTAGATTCAAGATAAAGAAGGGGTTTTTTTTTGGATTGAAGCTCCGTATCGGTTATCGGTTATGGAACCTCTGATTAATTCTCGTTTCTACTGTCATTGCGAGAAGCGGAGCGACGAAGCAATCTCCAAGCGCTTGATTTGCCTGAAGATGAGATTGCTTCGCAGGGCTCGCAATGACGAATGAAGGAATTAATCAGAGCTTCC
>JACRCH010000019.1 GCA_016219115.1 Deltaproteobacteria bacterium | reverse complement strand
GGCAAATACAAATGACCTTCCATACCATCAAAATTCTCCGTCATTTATGGTGGAGAATTTTAATTAAGCGCGGCTTGCCGCGTAGATAAAAACAGTTTTACCTTTGGGTACCCCGCTGGCAAGGCTTGCGGGGTGGTTCATAGCGGGTTTTGCGAGTCACTGAGTTGAAGAGTCTTGAGAGATGACGGGACGGAGGTTTCGGCAGGCGGATTGCGCGCTGTCTCAGGCCTTTATGACATAGTGCGAGGGGTAGTCTTCCCTGTCTATTATGCACTGGATGGCCCTCATGTTCTCCGAGTTGAAGACGACCGGGCCCTTGAGGTTAAGGCTCAACTCATTGGTCCCTCTGGAGACGCACACCATTACGAAAGAGACCAGGGCTGAGGAGTCCTTTACCCCAAGGCCCTCGATCTCGGGTTTCCTGAGCGGCACGGTGTAGTCGGGCCTGTAGAGGGCCGGATTGGTGAGGAGGAACGCCACATTCGGGTCCTCCATGGACTGGAGCCACTTGAAGGTGCCTTCCTGGTCATGGTCGAGGAGGATGAACCTTCTTAAGTTCCTGAACCCCGGAAGCCCCTGGACGAAATGTATGACCTTCTCCTCGGTTATGGAGAGTAGACCGAAACGGGTCGTCATGAAATCGATCGTTGGTTTTGACATCAGAGAAAGACTCATTTTTTCTTTATCCCCTTTAAGGTTTCCGCAATGTCTCCGGGAAGCTCGGCGGCGCGGATGTTGCCTTCCTGTATCTTAAGGTATATCTCTTCCCTGTGGACGGAAAGGTCCTGAGGGGCCTCTATCCCGAGCTTTATATGGTTTTCCTTGACTTCCAGGACAACGACCCTTATATCGTCGCTGATCCGGATCCCCTCGCCTGACTTCCTTGTCAATACAAGCATTTTGCCCTCCCTGGCATTGGATTTTTACATCAGACCTCTATTAATCCCCTGTTTTTAAGGTACTCGGCCGCTCATCCTTATCTTACAAAAAAACCTTCCTTACAGGTAGTTAAAAATATTGATGCTGAAGACCTTGCCGGCCGACGTTATCGATGCCTCAAGGGCGATCTGCCCGAGCTTAAGCTCGGAGATGACACTCGCCATATCGGCGTCCTCGATCGACGAGATAGTCGTTTTAAGATCGATCTTTGAGTTCGAGATGTCGGTCTGCACGGCGTTAAGCCGGGTGATCCTGCCGCCTACGGTGGAAACGGCCTCGGAGACCTGTTTGTATGAGGCCTCCAGGGTGTCAAGGGAAGCCTGCACCCCGGTCGAGTTGTTCGCGTTCAGGGCGGTAACGAGATCCGATATGGACTGGAATACGTCCACCCCGCCGGCGGTGCCCTTGAAGACCTCGCCGCCGTTGACCCCGAGCGTCACGGTCGTGTTCGAGTTGATCTTTACCGCGTATTTATTGGCGTCCCCCTGGTACGCGCCGGTCGGGCTGAAGGCCGGGGTCCCCGTCTTGAAACCCGAGAAGATGTACCGGTTGTCGAAGCTCGTGTTGCCCATGCTTATGAGCTGATCGTAGAGGCCGGAGACGACCTTGGCTGTATTGGCCCTTGAAAAAGCGCTTGCCGTGCCGTTGGACTCGGAGACGGCAAGCTCCTGGATTTTCGTTATTATGTCCTTGGCCCCCTGGAGCGTATGTTCGGCCTCATTGAGGTACGTCAACCCGTAGTCGATGTTCTTCTCGTACTGGTTGAACTCCGAGAGGACGCTTTTGCCGGTCAGGATCCTGCTGGCGTTCACGGGGTCGTCGGAAGGGGCATTGACCTTTCTGCCGGTAGAAAGCTCCTGATTGAGCTTGTAAAGCGACTCCTGGTTGCGCATAATGTCGTTTATGTATTTGTTGTAGGTTATGCTCTGCGTTATCCTCATACCTTAACCGCCTTTCCGGACATAATGAAGTCTATCTGATGGCAAGAAGCGCGTCAAACATCTTATCGGCCGTAGCCATGACCTTGGCTGACGCCTCGTAGGCCTTCTGAAGCTTTATCAGGCTGACCGCTTCCTCCTCGAGAGAGACTCCTGAGATTGAGTCCCTGGCAAGCTGAAGTTCCTCGACCACCTTGCTCTGTGCGTCCCTGTTGGTGGCCGCGCTGTTGGTGACCACGCCTATATCCGCCACAAGGGCGTTAAAGTACTGGTTGAGGGTGGAGCCGTTCAGTACGGGCGAGTTCTTGATGTCGGCCATCGTGAGGGCGTTGGTGTTGTCGCCGGGAAGCGTGGCGGCCGATGAAGCGGCGGCTACCCTGTCGGTATTCGTCACGGCTACGCGCATGTTCTGCGCCGCGTATCTGGTCGTACTTATGGTAAAAGCGTCACCCGCGGCGGGAGCGCCGGTGTTATTGGAGATGACAAAACTGAGGCCGTCGAAGGCGATGGCGCTTCCGGACGTATAGGCGCCGTTTAATACTACGGCGTTAGTCGATTTGTTGACAATGGTATAGTTCGAGGGGTTTATGAACCTGATCTCGTAGTCATTGACCGTAAGGAGGCTCTGGTCGGTCACGGCGCCCGCCGAAATGGCGGCCCCGCCGGTATTGCTGAATGACGGCTTCGTGTAGACGTTTGCCGGAGCGAAGAAATCGACCCCGGTCGACCCGTCAAGGCCGAACCCGGCCCTGTGCTGCACATTGACCGCCTTTATGAGGGTAGCGGCCATGAGGTTGACCTTGTCAATGGTCTCCTGATACTTCCCGCTGGCGTCGATAAGCCCCTTCAAGCTTCCGCCGTTTATCGTATTGGTTATAACGGAGCCGTTACTGATTATGTCGGAGAGGAACGGGTTGGAGTCATTGACCCCGGCCGTAAGGGGGGAGGCCTTGACGCCCTCGACCAGGAAAGAACCCCTGGATGTGTATACATCCATCACGCCGTTATTGTTCTCCCTCGTCGTTATGTTTATGATCTTGGAGATGTTGTCCAGCAGAAGGTCCCTCTTGTCCCTCAGGTCGTTGGCGGTAATACCGGCTATCTCGACTGTGCTTATCTGGTTGTTAAGCTCGGCCACCTGCCTGGAAAGGGTGTTTACCTTATCTATTTGCGCCCCTACCTCATTGTTGATGTTGGTAAGGTTCTGCCTTATCGAAGTGTTTACGGAATTAAACCTGTCGGCGAGTATCGTAGCGTTTGAAAGAAGCGTAGACCTTTCAGCGCTGGACGCCGGGTTATTGGCCACATTATGAAACGCGTTGAAGAAACCGTCGAGCGGGGAAGACAGACCCGATCCGTTGGCGTCGTAGAGTGTGGACTCAAGGGTCTTCATGAGCCCCTGGCCGGTGTCGTAGCCGCTCAATTTCGAGCCTGCGGCCCTGAGCTGAACGCCCTGGAAACTGTCGTATACCCTCTCTATACTCGTAATGTTCACTCCGGTCCCGAATAAGAGACCTCCAGGACCTATAACCGGGTTCATCGTCTCAAGCACGGCCTTCTGCCTCGTGTACCCCGGGGTATTGGCGTTGGAGATATTGTGCGAGGTAACGCTTATCGCCTTCTGGTTGGCAAGAAGCGATGTCTTGGCTATGTCGAGTACCGAGTTGAGCGATGCCATTGGATTTAAGCCCCTTCGCTTAGACGCGAGCCCTTGAAGGAGCAATTTCCCTCAAAGGCGCCGGCCGGGTTGTAGACTGTCGAGGGCATGAAGTTGCCCAGGAAACCCAGCGTCTTGTTGATATTGTCGAGAGATTCCCTCACTACCATGCTGTTGAGCTTGTTTATCTCCCTTATGCTCTCAAGGAGCGACAGTATGGTAGACTGGCATTCCCTGAGTTCCTCTTTGACCTTCCCGGCGGCCCTCTCGATGATGGAGGAGAGGGTGGGTTCGCCCTGGACGCCGAGAGAGGATGCGGCCTCGCACATCAGCTGGAGACGCGACCTGCCGGCTGACTCTATGCGGATGATCAGATGCTCTTTAAGGCCGACGGTCTCATAGAGCCCCTTGTAATCGCGCCCGATGATCTTCTCCGTCTCCGTCTGGAGCACTGTAATAAACTCCTTGTAGAGAGATATCTCTTTTTTCAGATGTTGTGCTATCAGCATGATTTCCATCTATTATTTTTTAGCGTACAGCGCGTTCCTGAGCGCCCTTTCTATCATTTTTTCGGCTACCTTGCCGGCATCCACACTGTAGTCCCCCCGTTCGATATCGGTCTTGAGCCTCACTACCATCTCTCCCCTGACATCGGGCACGGTGTCAAGAAGGCCATTTGCCCTTCTGAGTTCCTGCGCCTTCGATGAGATATCTACATTGTCGCCCCGGGAAGCCGATTTTCCGGCCGATCCGGGTTTGCCTGCCCCTGCTGGCACACCGGCCTTTTTTACATAATTATCTGTCCCTACACCCGGTTTTTTTCCGCCTATCTTCATATATCCTCCTAAAGAATTTCCTTACTATTCATATCGGGCAAATAGCGGAAAAACTTTAGAAGACCACAAAATATAGGCGCCTGACGGGGCGAAAGCTACAACTAATCTGATTTACACTCTTTTTTTGACCCCCGGAGCCTTGGACTGCGGCTGGGGTTCCCCGTGGCCGGGTGTCTTTGGGCCGGCTCCCGTCGGGTCCGGGACAACGCTGATTTTTTCAAACTGCCCGAGAAGCACCTTCGCCAGCCCTATTCCGCCGCCTTTAGCCATCTGGTTTGACAGTTCCGTGTCAAGAAGCGAATCATATATCTCTTCACCGCTGCCGCCGTGAAAAAGCTTGCTCTTTGTGACTGTATCGCGCATTACCTTCAGCATCTGGTTTATGAAAAGCGCCTCGAACTCCGTGACGGCCTTCTTCAGGGCCGCCGATTTGTCCGTGGAGGAAGAACCCCCGCCCGGTATATTCATGTTCAGCGGTTGGACTGAGCCGATCCCTTTCATGGCTATAACCCCACCTTTTTAAGGTCACGGGCAATGTGGTCTATGTGGTCCTCGAGTTTTTCCAGGGCGTCCGGCTCGTCCTTGATCCTCATGGCGAGCCCCATTATGGAGACCAGTCCGTTTCTGACATGGTGTGAGATGTATCTCCTGCACTCATTGGGTATCTCGGGGGCCTTTTTTATCGCCGCGTCCTCGTCATGCAATCTCGCTCCCATACATCCTCCTAGATGATCTCGAGTTCAGCCTGAAGCGCCCCGGCGGCCTTTATCGACTGCAGTATCGCAACAAGGTCCCTTGGAGTGACGCCTATGAGGTTAAGCGCCCTGACCACGTCCCCAAGGGTCACACCCTCGGGCATGACTATGAGCTTGGACTTCGTCTCCTGCACGTTTGTCTGCTCTACCGGGACCACGACCGTCTCGCCCTTCGGGGAGAACGCGGGCGGCTGCGAGATGTAGTACTGGGTCTTTATCTCTATGCTTATGTCGCCGTGAGAGATGGCCACGGTAGAAAGCCTCACCCTCTCGCCCATCACGACCGTGCCGGTCCTTTCGTTGACGATGACCTTCGTGACGGCATCCGGCTTTATGTCGAGCGCCTCGATCCTGGAGATGTACTGCACGAGCCCGTCCCTGTAGTTCTCGGGGACAGAGAGCGTTACGCTTCCGGCGTCCTGGGGCCGGGCGATCGTTCCGTTAAAATCCCTGTTTATCTCGTCGGCGATCCTTTCGGCGGTCGTGAAATCAGGCGATCTCAGGGAGAGCTGGAGTTTGTCCTTTCCGAAGAGGCTCACGGGGATATCCTTTTCTATGATAGCCCCGTTGGGGATCTTGCCCGCGGTCTGATGGTTCTTGGCAACTGACGACCCGCCGCTTCCGGCCGTAAACCCGGCCAGCGAGACCGACCCCTGGGACACGGCGTAGACCGACCCGTCAGGGCCTTTAAGCGGTGTGGATATGAGTGTTCCTCCCTGAAGGCTCGTGGCGTCGCCGAGCGAAGATACAAGGACATCGATTTTGCCGCCCGGCTTCGTAAACGCCGGCAACTCCGCCGTCACAATGACTGCCGCGACGTTCTTGACTTTTATCGTCTTAGGGTCGAACTTCATCCCCATCCTGTTGAGCATGTTGGCTATGGACTGCATCGTGTACACGGCGCTGGTCTTGTCCCCGCTGCCGTTCAAGCCGACGACTATGCCGTAGCCGACGAGCTGGTTGGGACGCACACCCTCGATAAACGCGATGTCTTTTATCCGCGCGCCGTACGCGGCTGACGAAAAAAGAACCGTCACGAGCGCCAGCGCCGGAAGGACTCTCTTTTTAAAACGGCCAAACGTTGTCAAGTATCCTCCTCAGCCAGCCCGGGCTCTGCTCGTCCGCCACCACGCCCTTGCCTGAGTACTCGATCCTGGCGTCAGAGATGAGCGTGGAGGAGACGGTATTCTGCTCGTTTATGTCCTCGGGCCTTATTATCCCGCTCAATACTATGTACTGGAGCTCATTATTTACCACGGTGTCCTTCTTGCCCTCTATGACGAGGTTCCCGTTAGCCAGGATATTGGTCACCCGCGTGGCAATGACGGCGTTGAGTTCTCCGGACCTCTTGGTCGTCCCGGAACCGTCGAACTTGGAGTCGTATCCTGACTTGATCCCCGGGCTGAACGGGACACCCTGCCCCAGGAAGTTTCTCATGCCGAAGTCGAGCGGGAGCCCCAGGAACTTCTGTATGGCTATGTCGTCGGCGGATTTCCGTGCCGTGGAGGTGGTACCTCCGTTGATGGCGCTTGTCTTCTCTGAGACCTCTATCGTCACGATGTCGCCGATGTTACGCGCCCTTAAGTCCTGGAAGAGCGTGTTCCTTGACGTCTCACCCGGCCAGATCGACCCGGGAGAGGCCGGGACGGTCCCTGACTGCACCGGTATGCTCGACAGGTCGAGCTTCTGGGGCTTCGGCGTGGCGCAGCCCGCCGCTGAAAGAATAAAGGCCGCGGTGACCGCTGTTAAAAGCATCTTCTTCATGTCCTTCATCCCCTAAAACGCCACGGTTATCTCACCGGGGCCGGTGACCTTGCCTGTAACTTCCCTGCCCGAAGACATCCGTGCCGAAATGGTTTCACCCCGGGAGCCGTCCTCGACGGCCGTGCCGAAGGTCTTCACCTTTAATCTTTCGTTCTCAACGCTCACCACTACGCGGTCTCCGCGTTTTACGACGACCTGCGGTTTGACGCAGTCCTTCCTGATGACCGAGCCGGCGGTTATCGGACGGCGGGCCAGCATCCCCACGGCCTCATCCAAAGAGCTGAGCGTGTCGGCCGTGTCCCTTGTCTCCATCCTCATCACCTTGACGTCTTCCTTTGTTATCTTCCCGTTCATCTTGAGCGAGTTAAGGGCGACTACCGCATCCTGGAAGACCTTGATGCGCGCCGTGACCCAGACATTCCTGACCACCGTGTCTCCTGACATAAGGGTGGTTAGAACCGTGACCTTGCCTATGTTTGTCATCCCGCGGGGTATCCTTACGGCCACGCGGTCGAATTTTTCTTTCGTGACGTCGGGCCCCGTTATCCGGATGTCGTCCACCTCGATATCGCTGCCGTTCCATGGCGAATTTTCCACGAGTTGCCTTGTCACCTCGGCCTTTATCAGCCTCTCGTCAGCGAGGGCCGGGACCGCGAGCATGAGAAACGCCGCAAGCGCCATAATCAATCCTCCTGGAATTTTCACGGCTTACCTCTTCATCGAGTTGGCGGTCTGGAGCATCTCGTCCGACGTCTGTATGGCCTTTGAGTTTATCTCGTAGGCCCTCTGTGCGGCTATCATGTTCACCATCTCCTCCACAACGCTCACGTTGGACATCTCGAGGAAGCCCTGCGCCAGAGTCCCCATGCCCTCGGAGCCGGGTACCCCTGTTGTTGCGGCGCCAGAGGCGGCCGTCGGGATGTAGAGGTTCTTTCCGACAGGCTGGAGCCCTGAAGGGTTTATGAACCTAGCGAGTTCGAGGTTCCCGACCTGGGTCGGGACGGCGACGCCGGGCTGCGTGGCGGATACTATGCCGTCGGCGCTTATCGTGATGGCAAGCGCGTTGGCGGGGATCGATATCTGCGGCTCTATGAGGTAGCCGTCCGAAGTGACTAGCCTGCCGCCGCTGTCGACCTTGAACTCGCCGGTCCTTGTGTAAGACAGCGTCCCGTCGGGCCTTGAGACCTGAAAGAAGCCCTCGCCCTCTATCGCGATGTCAAGGGGGTTCTCGGTCTGCTTGAAGTTCCCCTGGTTGAACACCTTCTCCGTCGAAACCGTCCTTACGCCCTGGCCCACCTCTATGCCCGTGGGGACCATGGTCGACGGCGAGGATGAAGCCCCGGCTGATTTTATCTCCTGGTACAAAAGGTCCTGGTAGTCGGCCCTGCTCTTTTTAAAACCCGTCGTGTTTACGTTAGCGAGGTTATGGGAGATGATATCGATGTTAAGCTGCTGAGCCTCCATCCCCGTTGACGCTGTCCACAATGCCCTTATCATCTTTCTTCCCCCCCTGATGCTTTTAATATTTCCTTCGGGTAGAATCCCCGCGGCTTGCCGCGCATATAAAAACAGATTTCCCGACGGATACCCCGAAGCCTGGCTTGCGGGGTGGTTCATGGATTAACGCGCTATTAAACCCTGCCTACCTCTTCTATGGCCTTCCTTGTCATGTCATCCATGGTCTGGATCATCTTGGCGTGGGTCTCGTAAGACCTCATCGCCTCTATCATCGTCGTCATCGCTTTGACGGCGTTGACGTTGGAAACCTCTATGTAGCCCTGTTCAAGCTGCGTGTTGTCGCTGACCCTGGTCTCTTTCACCGCCGGGTCAGAGGGGACGAAAAGGCCGGCCTCCCTCGTGAGCCCCTCCGGTTTGTTGAACGACACGAGTTTGAGTCTGTCAATGGTCACTCCTTTTTCCTGCACATTGCCTGAGGCGTCAATTGTGACATCCGGGGAGGTCAGCTTTATGACGCCGCTTTCGCCCTGGACCTTGTAGCCTTCCCTGGTAAGAAGCGTCCCGTCAACCCCTATCGCGAAGTTGCCGTCCCTTGTATAGCGGGGGCCGTTCTTGGTGTTTACGACAAAGAACCCGTCACCTTTTATAGCGACATCAAGCTTCCTGTCGGTCTTCTCCGTCATGCCCTGCGACATGTCGATTGAGACCCCGTTGGACCTGGCGAAAGTCCGTGCGGACCAGGGGTTTGGCATCGCGTCCTCGAAGACGGGCTTCTGTTTTTTAAAACCCGCCGTATTCACGTTGGCAAGGTTGTCGGTCAGCGCCTCAAGCCTTCTTTCCTGAAGGACCGCTCCTGAGAGCGCAACAAAGATTCCTCTGTCCATCTTCTACCCCTTCGACCTGTTTTGACCGCTTCTGAATCTGACGGTCTTTCTTATCTGCCTGGATATAAATGCAACATGCGTGCCACGCGTGAAAGGTGTCTCTGCCCCCGTTTTGCACGCTAAACCGGCGATAAATTCCCGTCACATCATCCCCTGAGGCGGAATAAAATTCCCCTGCGAGCATTTTTTTCCCTGAGGAGAGGACTCCGCGCCGAAGTACCTTCGGCGCGGGTCATGGAGGTTTTCTGGAAGAGGGCAGTTGCGGGGCTGTGTTTAAGGTGCAAAAAAGATAAGAAAAAATCCTATTGTCTGTAGTTGTTAATCGCCGAGATAAGCTCAACCTCTCCGTTCAAAATGCCGAGGTTTTTTACGACATCTTCTACCGGGACGCCCAGCCTGAGCATCTTCATCGCCTTGGAGTACATATCCTCCGAGGAGCGGCTCTGTGATGTCAGCTCGATATTTTTTACCGACTCCTCGGCCTTTTTTACCATCTCGTCAAGCGTTGCGTATTTTTCATTGAATGATCTTTCAAATGCCTCAAGCTCGGCCTTTTTCTTCTCAAGAAATGCCGCCGTCTTTCTGACAGAGGCCAGTTCCTCTTTAAGTTCCATAAGTATTGAGGGCGCGGGACCAGTCTCAGCCGGGTTCTGTTTGCCGGCGGCCGCCGATACCCCGACGGATCCGTTCTTTCTGAAGGCAAGTATGTAGATAATCCCGCCCATAAGGGCCATGTCGAACGCCAGAAAGACGATCCACCACGCTGCCATAAGCGACCTCTTAAAAGGTTTTGCGGTTTTATAATGCCCCTTTTGGAGCAGGTCCATCAGTTACGCTATAGTGTGATTGCAAAAGGCGTGCCTAAAGGAGGGGTAAACCGGTACAACGAAGCTCGAAAAGCTGTTTTTCTGAAGAAATGGGTATTTTTTTAGAAAAACTCTATCCCCTGGCCGAAAGTCACCTGCACTTTTTCATAAACATCCTTCAAATTAGCCTCATCAAGACCGAGGGCCTCAGGTAAATTGCCGAAATTGACAGCTTCTCCGCCTGGATTTCTCCATCCCATGCCAATCTTTTGGCACATAGCGTCAGCTAATTTGATGATAGTGACGAGGTTATAGATGTAACGCTCCTTGGCGAGCACCTCCGGGTCGTCGAAGTAGCGGAGCAGCAGCTCGAGGTTTTCAGGAAAACCCCATTTCTTAATGACTATAGCCCCGACCTTCCTCTGCGAGAACTCGAACACCTCGATCTCTGCCGTTGAGAACGGGACAGATTCGTTGTAGACCTTCTCCATCACCTTGGCGAAGGCGTCCGGGTACTCGTTATTGAGCACTACTTTACCGACGTCATGGAGGAGGCCTCCGATAAAGGCGTCCTCAGGGTCTGAAAGCCTCGTATGCTTGGCGATTATGTTGGAGGCCAGGGCCGATCCGATCAGCTGTTCCCACAGGAGTTTTTCAGTGAGGCCGAACCTCTTGTAGACGTTCTTCATCGACGTGGCCACGACAAGGTTCCTTACGGCGTTGAGCCCGAGTCTCAGTATAGCCTGGGAGAGGTTCTGGATGTTCCTGTGGCTCCCGTAGAACGCCGAGTTCGCCACCTTGAGTATCTTGGTAGCGAGTCCGGGGTCCGTGGTTATAAGCCTTTTTATCTTCTCGATAGACACATCCGGGTCAGCCATGATGCTCAAGACCTTCTGCGCCGTTGCAGGCAGGACCGGCAGGTCCATTGACTTCAACATCACTTCGTCAAGCCGGACATTCTCGCCAATCATCGTCTCCACGCTCCCGTATGTATAGTTGAACGACTTTTTACGCGCAAAACCGTCTTATTCAGCCCGCGGCCCTCAGTCTCTTTGGCTCTGTTCCGGCCCCGTCAGGGCTCCTTCTTCCGGTGCCGGCTACTGCCCTGATGCTGACGGCGTCATATGATTTCAGTATCTTGAACTTCGAGACAAGGTCCTTGAGTTCGGTGGCAAGACGCGCCATCTCGTCCGTGGCGTTGGCCACCTCACCGATTGCGGCCACGTTGGATTTCGCCACCTCGGCTATCGAATCCATGTTCCTCGTGATCTCGTCGGTCGTTGAACTCTGCTCTTCGGCCGATGTCGCGATATGGCTTATCTTGTCCGTCACGTCCTCTACGCCGGTGACAATCTGTCTCAGGGCGTCTCCGGCCTCGTTAGCCAGCCTCACGCCGTTTTCAACCTTGTCCGTCCCGGCATCCATGGCGTCGACGGCCTTGCCGGTCTCGGACTGGATGGTCTTTATCATGGCGCTGATCTCTTTTGTGGCTTTCGTGGTCCTCTCGGCGAGCTTCCTCACCTCGTCGGCCACCACCGCGAACCCCCTGCCCTGCTCTCCTGCCCTTGCCGCCTCTATCGCCGCGTTCAAGGCCAGGAGGTTTGTCTGGTCCGCTATGTCGTTGATGACGGAGACGATGGTGCCTATCTCCTCCGAGCTCTTTCCGAGTTCCTTTATGGTCTTCGCGGTTACGGCGGTAGAGGCCGCGACCTCCTGCATCGCGGTTATGGC
>JACRCH010000136.1 GCA_016219115.1 Deltaproteobacteria bacterium | reverse complement strand
GGCTCGCAGATAAAGGGGATCGGGTAGGGGCTGTGGAAGTTCCCGATCCTGTGGTGGTCGATGACCTCCAGTATATTGACCCTGTCCGCGCCGTCGACGGCCTGCGAGAGCTCGTTGTGGTCCACAAGGACAAGGTTCGTGGACGATGGCTTGAGGATGTTGGACTTCGTTATCACTCCCCTCATCACCCCGTCGCCGTCCAGGACGACCACGCCGTTGGCCGCGGCCACCTTGAACTTTATGTCTTCGACCGGGTCATCCGGCGAGACCGTCTCGAACTCCGGGCTGGCGAGCCTGTAGGCCGGGGTAGAGAGCCTCAGAAGAAGAGCCGTAGCGGCCGAGTCAAGCGGCGAACTAAGGACAGTCACCTTCTTTCTCTTCGCGTCATCGAGAAGCTCTTTTTTTACGGCAAAGCCGCCGGTGACTATGATAAGCCCTACGCCTTTTTCGATGGAGGCCTTCTGTATGTCGGTCCTGTCCCCGACAACGATAGCGCACCCGGCGGGCTTTTCCCTCTCAAGTATGGCGCGGAAAGACTCCTCGGCCATGGCCCCGACATAGATGGAGAGCTTTACCTCGGAGGCCCCCATGAAATCCAGTATGACCTCGCCTCCGAGGGCCTCTATGATGTTTTTGAGCGAGGTCTTCACCTCTCTGGCGCTCTCGGCCTCGATCCTCACTATGTACTTCTTGGCCAGGTCCATCAGGGTAAGTATCCCCTGCGGCCTGCCGCCGGGATCGAGCACCGGGACGAACCTGACCCTCTCTTCCCTCATTATCTCCATGACCTTGAGAAGCGGGGTCTGCTCAGTGACCTTTACCACGTCTACCGTCATGATATCGGAGGCCTTCGGGTAGACATTGGGGAGGTATCTGGGGGGCTGGACCTTGAAGTAATCGAGTATGAACGATGTCTGGGGGTTTATGTCCCCCGCCCTCGCGGCCACTGTGTTCTCGGCGCCCTCAAGCGTTTTAAGCTCGGCAAGCCCGATAGCCGAGCAGATCGAATCGGTATCCGGGTTCTTGTGGCCGATTACGTAGGTGATCTCATTTCCCATTAAAACTCAAACCCTCCTTCGAAAGCTCCCGTAAAAAAAACGATTATGACGCGAAGGAGATTTTACAACATAAAAGATAAAATAGCAAAAGCCGCGTCCACCGGAAATGAATAGAGGGCTTTGCGCCCTCTCAGGGCTTGCATCTGAGATACTGCGGCGGGTACTTCGCTTCGGCCTTTAGCTCCCCGGCGGCGTGCCACGCCCAGCGCGGGTCATAGAGCATCCCCCTGGCGACCATGTCGGCCTTGCCCGAAGATATTATCTCCTCGGCCTGCCCGGCCGTAGTTATCATCCCGACGGCCATCGTCGCAAGCCCGGCCTCCTTTTTTATTATTTCGGAGTACCCGACCTGATAGCCCGGCCCTAACGGTATTTGCTGGCCCGGCACGAGCCCGCCGCCCGATACATCCATATAGTCGCATTCGAGCTTTTTAAGCTCCGAGGCGTAGACGATGGAGTCCGTTATAGTCCATCCGCCGGGGTAGTAATCGGTAGCGGAGACCCTTATCCCCATCGGTTTTTTAGCGGGCCATACGCCCCTTACGGCGGAGAAGACCTCAAGCGGGAAACGCATCCTGTTGGTGAGTGTCCCGCCGTACTCATCGGTCCTCCTGTTACTGAGGGGCGAGAGGAACTGGTGCAGCAGATACCCGTGTGCCGAGTGCAGCTCTATGAGGTCGAACCCGAGCCGGGAGGCCCTTACAGCGGCTTCTACGAAGGCCTTTTTCACCTCCGCCAGCCCATTGAGGTCAAGGGCCCAGGGGGCGGGCACTCCCTCGCCGAAACTTACCGCCGAGGGGGCAACGGTCTTCCACGCGCCTTCGTTGACGCCAAGCGGTTTGCCGTTGCCTTTCCACGGGAGGTTGTCGGAGCCTTTTCTTCCGGAGTGGGCGAGCTGTATGCCGATCTTCGCTGACCCGTAGTCTTTGAAGAACTTTATTATCCTCGCGAGGGATTGTTCGTTATCGTCCGAGTACAGACCGAGATCGCCGTAGGATATCCGCCCCCTCGACTCAACGGCCGTCGCCTCGGTGACGACGAGCGCGGCTCCTGAGACGCTGTATTGACCGAGGTGCATCAGGTGCCAATCCGTGGCGTTGCCGTCAACCGCGCTGTACTGGCACATCGGGGATACTGCTATCCTGTTGTCGAGGTTCAGGTCCCTCAGCCTGAACGGGGAAAAAAGCGCGCTTTTCATAGGAGGCTCCTTTCGGGACTCATTATGTAAAAGAACGGTGTGATTATACCGCAATTATTAGCAATAGACTACAGGCAGTTTACGGGCGGCTTCAGGCAGACGGGGCGGCTCGGCGGGTACTCCGTGCTACCCGGTCTGCCCGGCATGGAAGAGTGAGCGGTTCGACCGCTCCTTGACAATACCCGTCCCGCTGTTATCATCTTCCATAATGACACCTGCCGAACCCGATGCATAAAAGGGCGCTCTACAAAACAGCCAAGCTCTTCCACATAGCGGGGCTTGTACTCTGGCTGGGGCCGGGTACAGGGGGCTATATCCTTTTTCTTTTTGCCAGGTACAAGCACATGGCCGCATCCGAGCTCCTGATCTTGAGGGGATACATAAGACTTGTGGACATCGAGGCCGCAAGCCTTCTGATCCTTATCATAAGCGGAGCTGTCATGAGGTCGTCCGCCCCTGCCTTAAAAGAGGCAGTCTGGCTTAAATGGAAGCTTTTGGTGGTCTTTTTCATATTCCTGCCGCTTGAGGCGGCAAATCTTTATATCTGCCATTCGCTTATCGCTAACGCGCTTGAGACAGCCGG
>JACRCH010000138.1 GCA_016219115.1 Deltaproteobacteria bacterium | reverse complement strand
TCTCCGTACTCGTTTCAATCCTCATCCGGCCCGAAGGCCGGATGCAACATCATTGGCTCCGTTTTTGTTTTATGTGTATCTTAGTTTCAATCCTCATCCGGCCCGAAGGCCGGATGCAACTCCATAACAGCCCTGTAGAGTCCACGCCATACCGGTTTCAATCCTCATCCGGCCCGAAGGCCGGATGCAACGTAGGGAGTTTAGATTCCAATCTTGTCTATCTACAGTTTCAATCCTCATCCGGCCCGAAGGCCGGATGCAACAGAGGCTCTGCATTTTGCGTTGTGGTCTACCTACAGTTTCAATCCTCATCCGGCCCGAAGGCCGGATGCAACGGAGCTAACGATGGCTGAAATGAGCAATGAATTAGTTTCAATCCTCATCCGGCCCGAAGGCCGGATGCAACTTCAATATGCGGGAGTTCAGTATCGATTTTCTAGTTTCAATCCTCATCCGGCCCGAAGGCCGGATGCAACGGCGGTCGAGGGGGTTCCGCGCGCCGGAGGAATGGTTTCAATCCTCATCCGGCCCGAAGGCCGGATGCAACTCTCACCACGGTACACATTACACCAGTCGGCGGTCGTCCCGTTTCAATCCTCATCCGGCCCGAAGGCCGGATGCAACCTTCTCCCTACCCAAGTCTTTCCCCAGTAACGATAGTTTCAATCCTCATCCGGCCCGAAGGCCGGATGCAACCTATCTGTCGGACTCCCTCATCCGCAAGTGGAAAGTTTCAATCCTCATCCGGCCCGAAGGCCGGATGCAACGCAGATGGTTCAAGGCGGCAATAGCCTGATAAAAGTTTCAATCCTCATCCGGCCCGAAGGCCGGATGCAACGCGTAGGGCGGACATATACAGGGGGCTGGCCCATGTTTCAATCCTCATCCGGCCCGAAGGCCGGATGCAACGTTCCGCAGGGCTATGTAGCGCTCCGTCGCAGTGGGTTTCAATCCTCATCCGGCCCGAAGGCCGGATGCAACTTTGAACTGTATACTTGAGGTTTTCGGTATCTTAAGTTTCAATCCTCATCCGGCCCGAAGGCCGGATGCAACGCGACGACTGTCAGGACCTCGACGAGTGCCACTCGTTTCAATCCTCATCCGGCCCGAAGGCCGGATGCAACACCGTAAGCCCCGACCGACAGGCGGGCAGGGAGGGAGTTTCAATCCTCATCCGGCCCGAAGGCCGGATGCAACTTTATCTGACAGGAGTTTGCGGTGGTAAGGATGCGTTTCAATCCTCATCCGGCCCGAAGGCCGGATGCAACTCTCCGCCGATAAAGGATGGTGAGGAAAGCTTGTTGTTTCAATCCTCATCCGGCCCGAAGGCCGGATGCAACGGAGAACTCAAGCCCCTCCATCGAGAGCTGGGAGTTTCAATCCTCATCCGGCCCGAAGGCCGGATGCAACACTGGTCACAGAAGTAAGGACGCGAACAAGCATGGTTTCAATCCTCATCCGGCCCGAAGGCCGGATGCAACGGAGAACTCAAGCCCCTCCATCGTGAGCCGGGAGTTTCAATCCTCATCCGGCCCGAAGGCCGGATGCAACACAGAAGCTCTCCGAGAAGGTCACGACCCTGGAGACCGAGTTTCAATCCTCATCCGGCCCGAAGGCCGGATGCAACCAAATGGTTCAGGGCGGTCATCGCCTGATATAATGTTTCAATCCTCATCCGGCCCGAAGGCCGGATGCAACGCCAACAGGATCGTCTTCGGAGCCGAGGCCTGGATGTTTCAATCCTCATCCGGCCCGAAGGCCGGATGCAACTCGGAGTACGAGAGGTCCATCTCCGACTGCGACCGTGTTTCAATCCTCATCCGGCCCGAAGGCCGGATGCAACACTTCTTCTGGTCCACTTATCTACGCCGGATGCAGTTTCAATCCTCATCCGGCCCGAAGGCCGGATGCAACTTCGGCCAGACCGCGAAGCTCGACGGCGTGAACGCGTTTCAATCCTCATCCGGCCCGAAGGCCGGATGCAACGCGGCTCTCGCTCGGTAAAACGGTGGGATTGGAATTGTTTCAATCCTCATCCGGCCCGAAGGCCGGATGCAACGGGGCCCTGATGGAGTAAAGCTCAAGGACTCGGATGTTTCAATCCTCATCCGGCCCGAAGGCCGGATGCAACGTCATACTCCCCATTTGGCAATTTACCGGCAGGGTTTCAATCCTCATCCGGCCCGAAGGCCGGATGCAACATTGCAGACAAACCTTTTAACGGAGTCTATGAGAAGGGTTTCAATCCTCATCCGGCCCGAAGGCCGGATGCAACTGCTTAAATCCATTGCTTTGGATATCCGTAACTTGTTTCAATCCTCATCCGGCCCGAAGGCCGGATGCAACGGGCGTGTCCGGGATGTTCGCTATCTACATCACCGTTTCAATCCTCATCCGGCCCGAAGGCCGGATGCAACGTAGACAGAGTGAGACCTGCGCCTCCTGTGCCAAGTTTCAATCCTCATCCGGCCCGAAGGCCGGATGCAACCCTTGACCACCTCAAAGAGCAGATTTATAGTATGGAGTTTCAATCCTCATCCGGCCCGAAGGCCGGATGCAACCATCTATGTTTTTAAACATTTAAATTCAAGTTCTTAGGCCCGGTATTTTGCGAACCGCTAACTTTTAGCCCATAATCCGTCCTCCCAAACAAGACATAGACTTCCCAAGTCTCCGTTTTCCAAAAAATATTCAAGTTTGCGAACCACCCGTCAGTTCCGTTATCGCACCCGGTTCGCGTCATACAATAAGCGGCTCATCAAAAAAAACCGTTCTGTTAATCCCATGCTCTTCTACATGCTTGTCCCTTGGCTCCTGCAGTCTGTAAAGCCTGAGGCTGTCCTCATCTGCTTTAATTTCCTTCAGTAAATTACGCCTCAATTGCTCAAACTGCGCCTGATTGACGGAACATTCGAAGACAGACTTCTGAACCCTCTGACCGTAATTTTTACAAGCCTGCGCCACCCGCCGCAACCTTCTTCTGCCTTTACTTGTCTCAGTAGAAACATCGTATGTTACGATAATCCACATGGCATCCTCTCACAGATACAAAACAGGCGTATACGCATCAGTATCTCCCCTTAAGTGCCTTGCCAGAAGTCTCGACTGTATATGCGGCATAAGGCCAAACGGCACCTTTTCGGAAAGTACAGGGTGAGCGTGTTCGTCCTGTTTGCGTTTTTGGTATGCGGCGATGACTGTCTTTCTGCCAGTCTCATTCAGATATACCGCACCGCCTGTTCGTTCTTCAAAATCGTTTTTTGTTACCTGCCTCAAATTTATGAGGGTGAGAGCGAGCCTGTCACCCAGGACCGGCCTCAACTCTTCCATCAGGTCAAGGGCAAGAGAAGGCCTGCCCGGCCGCAGGGCATGAAGAAACCCCATCTGCGGGTCGAGCCCGACTCCTTCCAGCGCCGATACGCAATCGTTTAAAAGAAGCGTATAAAGGAAAGAGAGCAAGGCGTTTATCGGGTCTCTCGGTGGTCTGCGGTTGCGGCCGCTCATCTTAAAAGTCGCCCTGTCTTCTCTGACCATCAAGTCAAAGACATCAAAATAGGCATTGGCGGACTCCCCCTCGAAACCTCTTGTCTCATCAACATTATTGCTTTTCTGAAGAGCGTTGACGGTGTCGGCGTGGACTGCCGCGGCCTGCCGGAGCCTTTCCTCAACTTCACGGTCTTCGGCCTCTCTTGCACTCCTCAGGAGAATCTGCCTGGCGTTCTGCAGTTTACCCGCCACGATGTTCTTGGCGATCCGAGCGCTTCTGCATTCGTCCATCACAGCCTCATACTGCGCCTGCCTTAGAAGTACATTTCCGGTTGTTTTACCGATAATTCTGGCAATGAAGCGCCCGTTTCTGTCAAGCAAAACAACCGCCCTGCCGTCTTCGGCGGACCGCTCAATAAGAAACGGGCTCATCATCACATTGCCCACTGTAAAAATTGCGCCAAGATGATGCAGCGGCACCTGAAGCTGGGTTTTACCTTCCACCTCGACCTTAACTGTTTCATGGTCAAGCGTCAGATAAGCCCCCTGCGTCATGACATAAAGAGTATTAAGAAGCTGCTTCATTCTCCCCTCCCGTCAGTCACTGACAACAAACAACTCCCCGGCCGCCCTTCTTACTCTCGGTCTATCACCGACGACCGAAGGCAGGCAAGACCCCTTGAGCGAGCAAAGGCCGCATCTTGCGTCGTTTACCGGAGGCGGGACCAGACGCTCCGCTATCATCTTACGGACTTCAACTACAACCTCCCTCACTCTACTTCGCATCTCATCCGTGAAGACGACCTCTTTCCTTCTTCTGGATGAATGCCAGAAGACAGCGCCTTTTTCAACGGCTACTCCCATCATCTCCTCAAGACAGATCGCCTGCGCGCACAACTGGAGGTTTTCATGCTCGCCAGCGCGCTGCCTGCCTGATTTGTATTCCACCGGATAAGGTACCTTCCCGTGGAACTCTACAAGATCGGCCTTGCCGACGAGCCCAAGCCGCTCAGACCATATCGGCAGGGAAAGTTCAAAACGAACTCCCTCCCTTTCATGTCTTTCCTCTTCATCAACGTTTTCATGCACGGCCCTGCCCCTTAGAGTATACAGGTTCTCGTCAAATGTCTGCTCCACATGAATGAGGGCGCACTGGCGCGGACAGTAGCTGTAATGCTCTATGGCAGAAACCATTATGGGTTCGTCTTTTTCCTGAAAAGACATCGTGCCTCCATATTGTTCAGTGCCATGCCCGAGGCATACATGAACGGGATTAAATCATCTCCAAAAGCGTTACGCCCTGCGGCAAGGCGGATTGTTTGGGAACAGTAATAGTATAGTCGCTGAATTCCCTTGCCGGAGAATCGCCGGAGGTAACCGTGACCAGGTCAAAGAGCCTGTGGGCAGGAGCGCTCCCCATGAGGGACTCATGCTTAAATACTACGAGCTTGCGTGTGGACATCTGCCCACGGGCCGCGGAACGGTCATGCTCGAACATGTTTGCAAGAGCTTCCCAGAACAGGGACAGGTCGCCTTCGGTGAACCCTGTCTGGTTTGCCAGAGGGGCAGAGACAAAACCGTGGCATCTGTAGAGGCCGTAGGGAATGGTGAACTTGCGCCCCATGGTGCGGTTGTCGCCCTCCTGCTTTTCGGCCTCGGCCTCGGTGGCAACCGCCATCCTTGTTATGCTGTGCTCAAGGGGAACCACCTGATTGACGCTTCGCGCAAAAGTCAGTTGAACCGGCCCGCGCACCTGTCCGCAATTAACTCCTGTTGACATTACCGCCCCGAATGTGCGGATATCATAAAAATTCTTGCACATCCAGGCACGAGCATCTTCCACTCTGTCGCCACCCTTGCGTTTACCTTCTTTCCCCGTGAGTTCCACGCCGATGGCCTCATAGGCGCGTTCATGTTGTCTGTTCAAAACAGCCTTCTCTTTCACGTAAATCTCAAACGGCGGCTTTTCTCCTTTAACCAGCCCAACATAGTTTCTTACCTTTCTCTTCAGGCAGACGTCTGTCACAAGCCCGTTGCCGGTTTCCGGGTCAACGCGGGGGAGGTTGCCTGCGTCAGGGTCTCCGTTGGGGTTGCCGTCTTTTACATCGAAGAGTAATACAAAATCGTAACGGTTCTTAAGCTCGTTGCTCATTGGGGCCTCCTGATATTTTTTTTGGGCGAGTTCTTATTTGCCTTCAATAGTCTCTTTTTTGGTGAAAAAGTCCTGCCGCTGATGGTAGTACCCCACGGCAAACCGGCCCTGGTCCTGAAGGTTCAGATGCGCAGGGAAGTCGTTAAGCCCCGCCATTATCTCGCCTATCTGTTTTTCAAGGTTGATTGCCTGCCCCCTGTTTTCGAGCTTGGCGATGTGGTGATTCTTTAACTTTAGCAGGTGCGAAAAAACGGCTACCGGCGTGCAGGAAGCGGCGCCGTAAAAACGGTCTCGGATAGTGGCATTAATGCCCGGACTGGCGGCTTCCTGCGCGCGCTCAAGAACGGCAAAGAGACGCCCCAACAGATAACCTGCATTTATGTTGCTCCTATCAAGCGCCATGCTTACCTCCATTTCACTTTTTTTGTAAAACCTCGAATCTCTTGCGAGCACCCCTTTTATGACGGAAGCCCTCTGGTAAGTTACTTCATGCTCCGACCGTATCCGTCGTATTACGGATGAAAGCAGAACCTGAGGATACGGCGTGCCGTCAAGTATCGCTTTCATCATCTCGCCTGCAAGGTTTGGCTGGATATTGTCAGACTTTCCCTGCAATGCCGTTGAGACAAGCAGGCGGAATAACGACAGATGCTCCCGTTCTTTAGGGCCGTGAACAATTGAACAGTCTTCGAAGTGTTGACGGATGTGTTCTTTTATTTCACCGATTGTCCCGGCATACCAGAAGCGGACGGCTATCCTCGCGGCGTTCGGCGCGAGCCCGAGCACATAAAATCGAATCCTGTCAACTTCGTCCTGCGGCCGTGATCCTGTTATCGGCGCGTTAAAAAGGGCGCGCAAGGCGGCATTGTCCTGCTCAGATTCGCCCTTAGGAGGCTCGGCAAAGAAGCCTCCGAAGATACCTTCAAATTCATGTCCCTTTTCCTTTTCAGCCCAAAAAACAGTGCTTGCATCACCCACCTGAATACGCTGACGCGAATCCCTCGAAAGAAGGGTATTCAAAGCAGTTGTGTAGGCGAACTCAGCGCTTTTACCGACCGGCGCGTTGTAGCCCTGCTCTTTGCCGTAGGAGTTAAATGCAGGCAAATTAAAAGACACTATATTTGCGCCAGAAGACTGCGTGTTCCATACCCCCTTAATGGCGGTATGCAAACGGACAGGCTCGTCCATTTCCCCGGAGACAAGGCATGTCTGCGGTTCTCCTTTTTCATCAGATCCCATTTTCATTATGGCTTTTATTACCGCCTCACGCTGGCATACGAGTCCTGTATCCCCCTCAAGCTGGAAAGAAATGTTCCCGCCGCTCTCTTCTATTTCCGGCCAGAGAGGATGGGAAAAGACCGGATTAAAATCCCCTGATTGCAGGAATTTCAAGACAGCGACTACTCCTGCATCACCCGCCGGTTCGGGAAAGGTTGCCCTTATTTTATCGACAAAACACTGTTTTTGATCTTTGGAGCGCCTTAGGAGTTCTTCTTTATCTTTTTTCTTGTCCGGTTTTGGGCGGCCAAGAACATATGCGGGGCTGTCCCATAGCAGATTGGCGGCAATATTGCTCGACTTCTTAACTCCTTTCGGAACAACAAAAGCTCGCGCCCTCTTTTTTTTACCTTCACCTTCCCTCGTATCTTGCAAACCCTTGAAGATCCCTTCACGGCTGAGGACTATAATAAAGGGGATATCCTTTTTCTCAAAGCCTTCCAGCGCGACCCCTGAGGCCGGGTCATCAGCTATCCGCTGATAATAAGAGGCAAGTGCCTGCAGGATCATGACTTCACCCCCTTATCATTGAATGGGGGTATCTTCATCCGTCCGTTTTCAATCGCTGCACGAAAAAATCGGGACATAGGGGCTTCTCCTGCATAATCCAGGTCGTGAAGCATCCAGCCAAGGTCACGGGTCTCATCATGCGGCTCCGGGAGCGGCTGGTCATGCGCTATAGGCTCAAAATCGGCGCTGAATTCACGGCAGCCGAGATACGGACGATGAAAGCACTGCCCCTTACCGGCCCGGCGCAAAAACATCTCCTGGAACTTTATCGCAGTGTCTTCTGGACCGGCCTTGTCGGTCATCTCAAAATATGCGTGTATGGTATACGCGACTTCACGAAGGATAAGCCCCGCACGCTGCTGCCGCTCGTCTTCCACGTACATACCGAGCCGCCCCATCCCCTTACTCATGGCTGTGACCGCAAGGTCAGTGGACATAACCGCGCCGACCTCGTTACGCCGCACCGATTCCCAGCGGACCGGCTCAAGCAGGTCTATCTGGGTGATATGCCAGCGTATGGCTGGCTTCCAGAGGATAGCCTCCAGGATGCCGCGCGCGGCGGAAGGCGTCATGATGGGGTAGCTGACGCGCTCGACTTTCATTTCGGGGCGGGTGAAGCAGGCGAAATCGCCCCAGACGCGGAGATGGACAAGGTTTTGCGGGTTCATAGATTGAAGTCTTCGAGCGGGCGTTGCTGGCTGACGAGCAGGCCGAGATCGCTGTGGTAGTGGCCGCTCCCGAGAACATGGAGATCAAGGCC